>CAVKOL010000052.1:0-14716 GCA_963658035.1 Bacteroidaceae bacterium | reverse complement strand
CTGTCTTGTCCGATCTTCTCGATCGCGGTATCCGGTTCTCAAGGTCCACCGCGCCCGGCCTGAGCAGCTCGTTTGGCTCGCTGCGCCGCCGTTGCGCAAGGAGTTAATTTACGCTCCTCTCCCCGCCCGCGCAAGGGGCGTTTGGGGATTCACAAGTCCTACACAAGTCGTCGCAAACCCGCAAAGGTCTTTTCGCCACCACTATTAGTTACTAAGGGTGAATGAGGTCGAAGTAGCCGTGGTTAGGAAAGTGGGCAGAACCTGGGAAAAGGGCCTCGGCCGTAGCGATGAAGTAGTCGTCGGTCATGGCGCTAATGAAATCGGCCACGGTTTGGTCAAGGTCGTCTTCCCACTGGTAGTCCTGGCCGTAGAAGGAAAGGCGGCGCTGGGTAGGCAGGATGTGGTTGGCAAAGATCGCCGAGTTTTGGTCCCCTGCCTGCAGGGCCTCGAGCTCATGCATATATATAGATTCGAAGAGCTCGGCCACCTCGCCGGAGAAATCACCGTTGACCTCGGCCGAGCCGTAGATTTTGGCGTAGTTCTCGCGCTTGGCGCGGGCAAGCTCCAAAAAGCCCGCCTCGCTCATCTCGATGTGGTCCTTGCCAATGCTGTTCTCGACCACATCGGCGACAAAGGCCGAGAGGGCCCAGGCGTTGTAGCCGCCGCCCATGCCGTCGTCAAAGGAGCTCTCGTCCAAAAGGCCGGCGCGAATGGCGTCTTGGCGGTCTTTGCCCACGTAGGCGATGATGTCCGAGATGCGCACGACGCAGCCTTCCAGCGTCATGGGGCGCAGGTGCCCAATGGCGTCGTCGCCGTTTTCCCAGCACGAGGCCACCACGCGGTCGAAGGTGTCGAACTCGGCCAGGCCGCTGGTCTCAAAGGACTGCTGCTCGAACTCGCCGTTGTGGCACAAGATGCCGTCAAGGGTTTGCAGCGACACATTGCGCCCGCCCAAGACGTCGACGACGCGCACCGACTGCACGTTGTGGTAGAACCAGCGGCCGCAGCGGGCGTGGTAGACGTCGTTTAAGAAGTGCTCGCCGGCGTGGCCAAAGGGCGTGTGGCCGATGTCGTGGCCCAAGGCGATGGCCTCGATAAGGTCGGTGTTGAGGCCCAGGGCGCGGCCGATGTCGCGGGCGACGCGGGCAACGAGCTGCACGTGAAGGCCGCGGCGGCACAATCCGTCGTTTGCCCTAAAGGAGAAGACCTGCGTCTTTCCCGCCAGGCGGTTATAGGCGGGCAGGTGCAAGATCTTCTCGGCGTCGCGTAGAAACGAGGGGCGCATGGCGGTGTCGCGGTCGCGCTCGGCAGGAGCGCGGCGGATGGACGAGACATCGGCGCAGGCAAAGGGGCTCAGACGCCCGCTGGTCACGTTTTGCTTGACCAGCTCGAGCGCGCGTGGGCTCAAGGTGCCCGTGAGCTGCGGCGCCAGCTTGTTTTGCAAGGATGTGGTCATGCCTTCTCCTTCATGGCGGCGTGGAGCCTCTTGGCGATCTGGGCGTGACCCTTGGTCCCCGGGTGGTCGGACCCGTCGATCAAAAGGCCCAGCAGATCTTTGGTATCCAGCAATTGTGAACCATCCACCAGACGAAAATGCGCATGGCGAGAAGAACACGTACGAATCATGTCCTCCACCTGGTCAAAGCAGCTTCGCGGGTGCGAGGGCCACACGTTTTCTGTATGGGGCATGGGCGTCATGACCCACGTGGGGACATCGGGCCAGGCGCTTGCGACCTCGTAGAGATAGGTCTGGATCTCGGCCTGGACGCGAAGGGCCTGGCAGGGCTCGAAGCGGTAGTTGACGCCCAGCTCGACCACGATCTTGGCCGGGGTCACGGCGTCGCGCAGGCCCACGAGCGAGCCCGGCTGGAAGACCTGGCCGCCCACACCCTGGTTTACCAGGTCAAGCTTGAACTTGCGGGCGAGAAGGACGGGCCAAGAGAGCCCCGGGTCAAGCGAGATGAAGCCCTGCGCGATCGAGTCGCCCAGGACGAGAAGCTCGCCTTGCGCGGGCAGCGGCCGGATGTAGGTGCCGTCCCCCGAAAGCGCGCGCACCCGGCAGCCGCGAAGGCACGGTAGCCAGATGCGGGCCGTGTGGGCCTGGGCCTCGACGGCAAAGAGGCGCTGCATCCCCAGGTCAGAGGCTCCTTGGGCGTTGTCCAGGATAAAGTGGGCCACGTCGTTGTCGTCCGGCTCGCGCACCTTGAGGTGGCTGCCGTCGACATCTGCCGAGACGCCGTCGTAAAGCAGCCGCTCGCGGCCCTCGTACTTCTTAGCCGCGTCGATCATGAAGGCCGAGTCGCGCGGCAGGCGGTCGAAGGAGACCTCGAGGTCCACCCAGGAGCTATCGGTCTCGAAGGCCAGGCAGACGCCGGCGGTGCAGGCGGCCATCTGGCGATAGAGCCCCGGGTGCCACGCACGGCAGCTGCCCAAGGCCTTGACCTGCTCTTTTGT
This sequence comes from Bacteroidaceae bacterium, assembly GCA_963658035.1. GTDB lineage: Bacteria > Actinomycetota > Coriobacteriia > Coriobacteriales > Atopobiaceae > Paratractidigestivibacter. The sequence goes on along the minus strand of CAVKOL010000052.1, from coordinate 12,262 downwards.
GAAGCGAGAAGGCCGGACCCAGCCGTCCTTCTCCGCGTCGGCGCACACGGCGCCGCAAAGAAGGTCTCGCGCCGCGACGCTTACGCTAGCCGTCATTCTCGATTCCAAACACGTCCTCCAAGACACGAAGGACGCCCTGCTCGCGACAGGGCGCGCACACCAGGTTGGCGTGCGCCTTGACTTTATCCGAAGCGTTGCCCATGGCAACGCCGCAGCCGGCAAGCTCCAGCATCTCTATATCGTTGTCGGCGTCGCCAAAGGCCATGACCTGGGAAGCGTCGATGCCAAAGTGGTCGAGAAGGATGCGGGCGCCGGTTGCCTTGGAGACGCCGGGCTGCACAAGGTCGAAGTAGCCCCAGTCATCCTCGACGCCCGAGTCCACGACGGCGATGTCTGCGCCCAGCGCCTCTTGCAGGCGGGCCATCGACTCGCGCTGCTCGGCCGCGGGCATGCGCGACCAGTACATCATGACGTCGGTTGCGGCCGCGGCGTCTGCCAGGCCGTCGACAAAGCGCACCTGGTGGGAGTAGATGGCCAGGCTCTGGGCAAAGTCGGGGTTGGCGTTGGTCTCGAAGTAGGCGCCGTTTGCGCAGACGGCCGCCAGCGGGATATCCGGGTACTTCTCGTGCGCCGCCAAGACGCGGGCCACGGCGTCGGCCGACAAGGTCTTAAGCGAGAGGAGCTTGCCGTCCGTCTCGACGTAGGCGCCGTTGGAGGTGACCAGGGAAATCTGGGCCGCCAGGTCGCCAAAGATGTCCTTGACCTGGAAACTTTGGTTGCTGGTGGCCACGGCAAAGCGGCAGCCGGCCGCCTGCATCTTGGCAAAGACGCGCAAGAAGCGCGGGCGGCTAAACTCCTCGCCGCCGAGGTCCAAAAAAGTCCCGTCCTCGTCGACGACGACAAGACGGGGCGGGTTTGCGGGTGAAAACACGGTCTTACTCTCCCTCGCGCACGGGCTCGTAGAACTCGGTCATGTCGTCCAGGCGAAGCAGCATGACCTGGCCAAAGCCAAAGCCGCCGGCCGCGCCGCAGTCGATGTCGATCCTGTCGGCCACGCCGCCCGTGGCGTCGCTCGCGCCCACGCGCACCATCTGGGCCAGGCCGTCGTCGTTTCTCACGGGGCGGTCGAGAAGGGCGGTCATGCGCTCGAGATACGGGGTGGGCGTGTGGCCGGCGACCACGATGGGGCCCTGGCCCGCACTGCCAACCAGACCGCTTTTCTCGGCACCCCAAAAATCCTCGCGGATCCACAAGAGGTCCTCGGGGTCCTGGGCATCGATCAGGGCCTGAAACGAGACGTCGTTCCAGATGTCGGTCATGAAGGCGTTGGCCGGGTCGATGCCCGCGTGGGTAAAGACAAAGGACTTCTCCCCTACCTGCGCCCAGGCGGCGCGCGGCAGGCCAGAGACCCACTCGACCAGCTCGTCGGCCTCGTCACCCGCGGCGGCAAGGCCGTCGGACGTGGTCTGGCCGCCGTTCATGCCCCAGTTAAAGGCGTCGATCTCACTTTGGGTGTCGCGCAGGCAGGCCATCATGAGGTCCTCGTGGTTGCCCATGAGCACATGGGCGTTGGGCAGGCCGCGCACGATGCGCAGCACCTCGATGGGGTCGGGGCCGCGATCGATCATGTCACCCAGGCAGTAGAAGACGTCGTCTTGGGCGGGGCTCACGGTGTCCAGCACGCGGCTGAGGGTCGCCGCGTGACCGTGGACATCAGAAAACACGTATGTGGCCATGCTGGAGAGCCCTCCCCTTGCGCCTTCGAAGTAATCATCAACGAACAAGGTTACTACCCGCCCGCACAAAACGACACGACCGAGCGATGAGCGGTAGCAAACCCGCAACGCAAGCGGTCGTGTCGTAGGAATGGCAGGGCTTATCGGTAGCGTTTACCAGGTAAACGGCCCGTCCTCGGCGGCAAAGCTTCCCTCGAAGTTGATGTTTTGGGTAAGCTCTGCGGCCGCGGCCTTATCAAACTCGCAATTAACCAGGGCGTCGATCGTGGGCAGGGCGCGAAGCTGCGCCGCCGAGAAGAGATCTTCGAACGACGTGGTGGCGACCTCGTGGGTAAAGGGGTTCTCCCACGGCTTGTGGTCGCGGTTGTCGAAGTCGCTCGTGCCCTCCTTGCGCGCGCGGTGCGACATCGCGGCGTACAGGGAGTAGTTGCTTCCCGTGGCCAGGCGCTCGACGGCACCCACTACCTGGCGCTTCTTGGGACCGGCGCTGTAGAAGGCACGCTGGACCAGCCTGAACTCGTGGACGGCGGTCGAGAAGGTCCTGGGGTCGATCGCGCGACCGTAGGTCCAAAGCGACACGTAGAAGTAGAGCTTGTCGATGGCCGAGAGGACCTCGGGCGACGCCTTGAGGCACTCCTCGTAGGGGCGGTACTGCGCCACCGTCATGCCGGTGCGCGAGTAGAGGACGGCCTCGTCGAAGTCGCGCTCGATTTCTGCATGAACCTTCTGAGAAGCGCTTTTGTCCAGGCCCTCGACGCCCACCTCGGTCAAGCCGTACTGCCAAAAATAGACAAAGGGGTGCACCGTGGAGTCCAGCAGCCAGTGGCACGCGAAGCCCGCCACGTAGGCGCGGGCGATCTGGGCCTCGCGGCCCTCAAGACGGTCGGCCGCCTCGCGCATGGCCAGCATCAGGCGGGCCGGGCGCGCGTCGTGCATCACGTTGCCCAGGGGCTTCCACTTGCCCATCAAGGGGTCGACCACCAGGTAAAACAAGGGGTCGGGACCCTGGTTTCCCAGCAAGAAGGCGTCCTTCTCGGCTAAGCGCTTAAACGACAGAAGGTCCGAGACGTCCTCGCAGACGCTCCTGCCAAAAAAGTCATGGGTTAAAACCGCGGGCATAGCGACCTCTTTTCTTTGGTTGACAATCGACATTCTAAGCGAGACTCGACCGTACGCGGCGAGCAAAGTCACGTCAGCCCAGTTTTACCCAATCATTACCGGACGCCCACTTAAAATGGGCGCATTGGGGGTAGCATTTCTCGTATCAATGTTTGTATCACTGGCCGCTACAAAGAATGGGACATCATGGCTAAAGAGAAACTCACGCGCGCCGAGAAGAGCTGGATCATGTACGACGTGGGAAACTCGGCCCTCGTCATGTTGGCGTCCAGCGTCATCCCCATTTACTTCTCGTCGCTGTCCCCCGACGGCGGCGCCGTGGTTGCCTGGAGCTACGCCGAGACGGTGGCCTCGCTGATCATCGCGCTTCTCATGCCCATCCTGGGTTCGATCGCCGACATGGAGGGCATGAAGAAGAAGTTCATCATCGGCTGCGTGGGCACGGGCGTTGTGGCCACGGTGGCCTTGGGCTTCCCCACGAGCGCGATGGCTTTTCTCGTCATCTACATCATTAGCTCGGTGGCGTTGAACTCGTCCATGGTGTTCTATGACGCGCTGCTGATCGACGCCACCACCGACGAGCGCATGGACGAGGTCTCGAGCCAGGGCTTTGCCTGGGGCTACATTGGCAGCTGCGTGCCGTTTATCGCGTGCTTGCTGGTGGTGCTCAACTACGAGAACCTGGGCATGACGCTGCAGACGGCCATGCAGATCTCGTTTGTGATCACGGCGGCGTGGTGGCTGGCCTTTACCATCCCCATGCTCAAGGACGTTGAGCAAAAGCACTTCAAGCCGCGCGAGGCCCACGCCTTTGGCAACGCGATCCGCGGCATTGGCACGACGGTCAAGGAGATTTGGGCCAACAATGCCATCAAGTACTACATGATCGCGTACTTCTTCTACATCGACGGCGTGCACACCATCATCAAGCTCTCCACGAGCTACGGCACCGACCTGGGCATCTCCTCTACCCAGCTGGTGCTGGCGCTTTTGGTCACGCAGTTTGTGGCGTTTCCCTCGGCCATCATCTATGGCCGGCTTTCCAGCAAGTACGGCACCCGCAAGATGCTGCTGATCGCCATCGCGGCCTACTTTGGCATCACGCTGTTTGCCGCGATTCTGCTGCGCACGGCCACCGAGTTCTGGATCTTGGCCATCATGGTGGGCATGTTCCAGGGCGGCATCCAGGCGCTGTCGCGCTCTGAGTTTGGCAAGCTGTGCCCCAAGGACCGCGCCAACGAGTACTTTGGGTTCTTCGACATCTTTGGCAAGTACGCGGCTATTCTCGGCACCTTCTTGGTGGGCACCTTCACCGCAGTCACGGGCAACTCTAGCCTGGGCGTCCTTTCCATCGCGATCCTGTTTGTGATCGGCTTTGTGATCATGCTCAAGGTCCCGGACCAGAAGGACGCGTAGGGAGTTGGGTGCCGGGCGCGGGCCGCTTCCCTATCCGCTTCCTAAAACCGGCCGATGTTTGTAGCCGAGAAGACCTAAACAGCCCCGATTTCTAAGAAACCGCCGATGTTTGTACAAGCATCGGCGGTTTTTGCGATTCTTTGTACAAGCATCGGCCCACTCTCGCAACACGCTCAGCATCGCTCCGTCCCAGACCTTGCTTTGAGCCTACGGACAATCGCACAGGAGGCGGTAAGGGTCACGATGAACGAGAAGAACAGGGCACACAGCAGCTGTCCTTGAAGGTCAATACCGCTCAGTACGGTCGCGGACGTGCCGAAGAAGACGATAGATCCCAGAGACGCCGCCTGGCTTTGTGCCGAAAGGACAGTGCTCCGAAACCTCGGCGGAATTTCGCCCTGGAACGCAGCATATCTTACCGGTGCATACACGGCGCGTATGATGTCCTGGGCAAGGTAGAGCACCGGCGCGCAGAGGGGCGGCAGGCCGGGCGCGAACATCAGGGCAGCGGCGGCAATCATCGCCGCAGGGCCAACGATTATGAGGCCCAGACGGTCCCCGTCTCGCTGCACCCGTGAGATCAGCAGCCCTATGACGGCCGACAGGATGAGCTCGGCCGAGATGAAAAGCCCGGCCAGCGACTCGTCGAAGCCCAGCTGGGTCAGGAACAGCGAGAAGTAGTCCTCGACCCCCACGAAGGCGACGGCGATCGAGAGGTCCATGAGCAGGAACAGCAGCAGCGTGGGGTTCCCGGTGACCTCGCTCCAGCAGGCCGAGACGCCCGTGTCAGTGCTCTTACCGGCCGGCGCCGGCTCCCTTGTGTTCCAGGTCACCGCGAGGGTGAGGAGCGTGACCAGCACGTCGGCCGCCGCGGTCTGCCAGTAGAGCCCCGCCGATATCATCAGGCCGCCCGCCACGGTGGACACGGCCAGCGACGTGTACCAGACCAGCCTCTCGATCGTGTTGTACCGCGCGAGCTCGCCTTGCGGGACCGTCTCGACGAAGATCGCCTCGAAGGAGCCGCTGATGCAGGTGTAGGCGACGCCCTTCACGACGAAGGAGGCGACGAGGCCCGGGAAGCCCAGGGGCAGGATGAGCAGCGCGTAGGAGGCGGCCAGTCCCGCGAGGCCGACCCTGCCGCTCTGGCGCCTGCCGAAGTAATCGGAGATGAAGCCCGTGGGGATCTCGAACACGAGCTTGCAGGCCTGGTAGACCATGAACAGGAGCGACACGCTGGCCACCGAGACGCCCAGGTGGGTCAGGAACAGCGAGAGGTACGACTCGAGAAGGCCGAAGTTGGAGAGGGCCACGAAGGCCATGTAGCGGATAACGTCGGCACGTACCTGCGGTTTAGTTGAACTCGCCGCCATGCGCCCTCCAATCAAGATAAAGGTCTATCATTCCAACGATGTCGCGGTAGATGGGGCAAGTGGCATGGCCGCCGATCGGCTTTGCCCTGGCCGGGCACCCTCCGCCGCAGACGGGCAGCACAGGGCAGGAACGGCAGGCGCAGGCCACTGTCGGTTTGAACGTATCAATAGCTACGTGCCCATTATCCCCGTCGTACCTATCGGCTAAGGTTCTACCCGCCTCAACCTCGTTGCAGCAGTGGACGCTGGTCCCGTCCACACTGAAGAGACGGATACGGTCGTTGCGGCAATAGCTGAACAACGGGAACGGCAACCGGCTCCCCGTCGCCGCGGACCTCATCAACTCGTAGAACGTCGAGACCGGGTTGTCCGCGATTTGGCCAACCTCGCAGGCACCTTTCATAAGAAGTTCCAGAAGAACCGAGTAGGGGCAGTCGAGCGAGCAATCATCGTGCGTGACCCTGTATATAACTGAGTTGGAGGACGGGACTGCCATTTTCCCGCCCAGCAGATCAAGCGCGATCTCCTTGGTCAGGTTGACCCGGACCTGTTGCGGAATACCCTTATCCTCCAATAGGCGGATATTCCGGGCGACCAGGTCGTAGGTCCCCTCCCCGCATGCCGTCACCCGGTGACTGTCGTGCGCCCGTCTATCGCCGTCCATCGTCACCGTAACATTCGACAGAACTCGCCGGTGTGCCTGCAAAAGCTCGACATATTGGTCCAGGGTCGTCCCGTTGGTTATTATGTCGGCCCGGATTTCGGCCCGCTCGCAAAACGAGAGCACTCGCTCAACATAGGGGTAATGGGGCTGCAGGAGGGGCTCGCCGCCGTAAAGCACTATCACGCCGTTGAACGAGCCGCGCTTGGCCTCTACCTCACGCTTTAGACTCTCGATGTATCGAAAAATCCTGCTGAATCTATCCTCGTCGAGCCCCTCGAGGCTGCGCTCGCGTTTCGCTTGGAAACAGTAATCGCAGCGTAGGTTGCACATCAGCGTTATAGGGATGTAGAGAAGCCACGGCACGTCCTCAATCGAGGCATAGGTGTTGAGCAGGTCAAGATAGGCTAACTCCTGCTCTCGGGGATATCGCTGAAGGTGGTGGCGACCGTATAGGGCCTCGGCCAAGTCCGGGGGCAAACTGCACGCCAGGCTGCGCAGCGAAACGTCGGCGCCGAAACCATCGAGTTGGTCGACGGTTCCGTACAGTAAGTTAACCAGGTACTGTCTCCCCGAGACCCGGCGCACAAGGGAGAACGGCGATGCGGTCCACATGCTTAATCGCCGCCGAGCTCTGAGTAACGCCGCTTTACCATGTACCCTAGAATCTCGGAGAACTCGGGGCAATTGACGCGGCCCGCCTCGAGGTCGCTAGGCGAAAGGTGCCCTATGCAACCGCCCCCGCACAGGTACCTGTAACGGCATGTCTTGCATTGGCCTAGATTCCCGATGTTTCTCTTGAGGTATATTTGGCATCTCGCGGAGTCGATGAAAAGGTCGCCATTGGAGTAGCGGCCAATGGCGTAGTCCTTGTTGCCCATTTCCCACCAGCATTTGAACACTCGCCCCGTGTAGTCGAAGATGTACTGGTTCTGCATGGCGGAGCACATTTTGCATTTGGGCCTATACGGCTTGCCGTCGAATATGGCCTCGACCAGGGGCTGCCCGTGGTAATTGATCACGAGCCTGGACAAGGACGGATATTGGTCGACCTGCTCGCAGAGGCGCTCCAGGGCCTCGGGTTCAGGGATTACGTCCCGGCTCTTCTCGCACCCGTCGTCCTGCATGAGGTAAACATAGAAAACGACGCCGGGGTAACGCTCGATCAGGGGGCCAAGCTCATGGAGGGTCTCGATGTTTCGCTCGGAGACATTGATGCGCACGTAGAGCTCGGGGCATATCTTGCTCAAGACGTCGATGGAATGGACGACCTTGGCGTAGGAGGGCGCGCCGTCGGGGGAAATTCGGATGGCGTCGTGTACCGGCTCTGGGCCATCGAGCGTCAACTGGATGTTCCTTATGTCGTAGCGCTTGATGATGTCGACGAAATCGTCTGTGTAGCACCCGTTTGTGACTATCGACAGCGTGTAGCCCAGGCCATGGCACAGGCGGCAAAACTCATCGACCTGCTCCTTGAGGCCCGGCATGAGGGGCTCGCCGCCCGTGACGGTGACCATGACGTCGGCCGGGTTGACCTTCGTGTTGGAGCGGGCCTCAAACTGTCTAACCAGAGATGACATCGCGTCGACGGCCGAAGACGGTCCGCCGGTTTCGGTGACGACCTCAGGCTGCTTCTCACAATCGTTCTCGAAGCAGTAATAGCACGCTAAGTTGCATTTGTAGGTGACGATATAGGTAAAGTTGGGGACCTCAAGAAGAGATGCTTCCATTAGGCGTTGGTCTAGGGACGATACCTGCTGTTCGTATTCCTTCTCCGAAAGGAATATATGGCCCCTGTCAAGAAGCTGGTTCGTGACATCGTTGGGAAAGTCGGCGTGCTTCTCGGATAAAAGCAGTCGAATGTCATCGCTGACGACATCTGCGTTGCCGTTCATTAGATTTATGACGATCGAGCGGTTGTTGCCAACGTTGATTGTTTCGATAAGGGGATTGACGAACATATCAGTACCTTCTGCCCGTAAAAACCTCGCCCCAGCCAAGGCAACAGGCAGTGGGGCGAGGCAACGCATCAACTGTAGTTGCAGTTAAAGGAAAGGTTATTCCTTGCAATCCTTGTAACGACAGATAACACGCTCGGGCTCAAGCACGCTTGAGTTCTGATTTAACGGTTTAATAACTGCACAATCTTTAGTAGTACATTTTTCGTCGTTCATGTCTAAACCATCCAATCAAACCTAAAGTCGGTCTACATTCGATGCTCTTCATGAAGCGCGGAAATGATGCTATCCCCAAATTAATTAAGGACGCGTAAATCAAGGGAAACAATCTGGTTAAAAGAACTACCGTTGCTGCATAGATAACGCGTGTAATAAAAAATCCCAGGTCAAAAACCTGGGATCTAAAATCCTGGTGGAGAATAGGGGGTTCGAACCCCTGACCTCGTGACTGCCAGTCACGCGCTCTCCCAACTGAGCTAATTCCCCGAATATGGTGGGCGATGCTGGATTCGAACCAGCGACCCCTTCCGTGTGAAGGAAGTGCTCTACCCCTGAGCCAATCGCCCGCGCGGTTTTCTACTATACCAAAGCATTCGCTAATTGGGAACAGGAAATTTGAAAACCGGCGAACTTTTTTTGACCTGGCCGTCCTACCTGCGGCTTAGTACTTGGCGAGAAGGTCGGCGAGAATGTCGATGCCCTCGTCGATCTGCTCGCGGGTAATGCTCAGCGGCGGCAGGAAACGCAGGATGGAGTCGCCGATGTGGTTGAGGATGATGCCTGCGGCCAGGCCCTCCTCCACCAGCTCGTTGGCCACGGGAACGTCCAGCTGGGCGCCGCGCATAAGGCCGTGGCCGCGCACCTGGGTGACGTGGGGCAGGGCCTCAAGGCGGTGGCGCAGGTGCTTGCCCGCGGCAATAACGTGCTCGCCGGTCTGCTCGTCGGCAAAGGCCTTGAGGGTGGCGCGGCAGGCGGCAGAGGCCAGGGCGTTGCCGCCAAAGGTCGAGCCGTGGTCGCCGGGGTGCATGAGGTCGGCCACCTCGGCGCGGGCCGCGACGGCGCCCATGGGGAAGCCGCCGGCGATGCCCTTGGCCATGCTCACGACGTCGGGCTCGATGCCCGAGCGCTGGTAGGCAAAGGGAGAGCCGCAGCGGAACATACCCGTCTGGACCTCGTCGATGATGAGCAGGATGTTGTGCTTGGAGCACAGGTCGCGCACCTCGCGCATGTAGTCGTAGGTCGCGGGCCACACGCCGCCCTCGCCCTGGATGCACTCGAGCATGACGGCGCAGACGGCGCCTGCCTGGGGGTTCTCGACGGCGTTGGCAAGCGCGTCGATGTCGTTCAAGGGCACCGAGACAAAGCCAGCGGGCAGCGGGTTGAAGCTCGCGTGGAACTTGTCCTGGCCGGTGGCGGCAAGGGTCGCCAGGGTGCGGCCGTGGAAGCTCTGGCGCGCCGAGACGATCGTGGAAGCGCCGTCGAGCTTAACCTCGCCCCAGCGACGCGCGCACTTGATGGCGCCCTCGTTGGACTCGGCGCCGGAGTTGGAGAAGAACACGCGCCAGGTGGTGCCGGTCGAGCCCACGACGTGGCCGGACTCGTCGGTCACGGTGGAGAGAAGCTCAGAGATGCCCTCGGCGGCCTCGTTGCGGTTCTCGATGTAGAAGTAGTTGCCCACCTGCCAGAGCTTGTCGGCCTGGTCCTTGATGGCGGCGACCACGGCGGGGTGGCAGTGGCCCAAAGAGGCGCAGCCGATGCCGCCCAAAAAGTCGATGTAGGTCTTGCCGTAGTTGTCGGTCACGGTGGCGCCGCTCGCGCTCACGAGCTCGACGGGCAGGCGGCCGTAGGTGTGCATGACGTAGGTGTTGTCGCCCTCAAGGACGTCTGCGGGAACGGTTTGGAAGTCAGACATGAAGTATCCCTTCTGGGGGTGGCTTTCGCGGTCTTCTCGCCATATTAGGCGAGAAGATGCGCTGGGGCCCTAAATTTAATCTTGCGTAAAGAGGGTCCCGCAGCCCGCGTCGGTGAAGATCTCGAGCAGCAGGGAGTGCGGGTACTTGCCGTTGAGGATCACGACCTCGGACACGCCGGAGTCAAGCGCCTCGGCCACCGAGCGGATCTTGGGGATCATGCCGCCGTCGAGCTTGCCGGAGTCCAGAAGCTCGTGGGTCTCGGTGCGGGTCATCTGGGCGATCAGGCTGTCGGGGTCGGCGACGTCCTCGAGCAGGCCGTCGACGTCGGTCAAGTAAATGAGCTTGTCGGCGCCCATGGCCTCGGCGACCTTGCCGGCCGCGACGTCGGCGTTGATGTTGAAGAAGCCGTCGGGACCACAGCCGATGGAGGCCACCACCGGGATGTAGCCGTCGTCCAAGATGGTGTCGATGAGGCTCGTGTCGACCTCGCGGATGCGGCCCACGCGGCCGAGCTCGGGGTCGATGACCTCGGACTTCAAGGTCTTGCCGTCTGCGCCCGAGATGCCCACGGCGTTGTGGCCGTACTCATTCAAGGCCCAGACGAGCTCCTGGTTGACCTTGCCCACCAGCACCTCGCGCACGGCCTCCATGGTGTCCTCGTCGGTGACGCGCAGGCCGTCCTTGAACTTCACGGGGATGTTGAGGCGCGTGAGCATGGAGTTGATGGCCTTGCCGCCGCCGTGGACCAACACGATGCGCACGCCCATGAGCTTGAGCATCTCGATGTCGGCCACGACCTGGGCGCAAAGCTCCTTGTTCTCCATAGCGCTGCCGCCGTACTTGATGACAAAGGTCTTGCCGTTCATCTGGTTTATCCAGGGCAGGGCCTCGATCAGGGTCTCGGCCTTGTTAGCTGCGGCGTCGCGCTGCTGACGGTCGCGTTTCTTCATGGGTGTGCCTTTCTGGGTGCGCCGGGATAGGGCGTGGCGAGAAGACCGCGCGGGCTTCTCGCCGATGAATGCGTGTGATGGGGTTGCAGGGCGGCTGCAGGGCCGCGGGCAAAGCGTCTACGTACGATAATCCCCGTTGATGGTTACGTAGTCGTGCGTGAGGTCGCAGGTCCACACGCGGCAGGTCGCGTCGCCGTCGTGCAGGTCGACCACGATGTCGATCTCGGGCGCCTCGAAGCGGCGCAGCATGTCGTCCTCGTCCATGGGGACGGTCAAGCCGCCGCGGCACACGGGCACGCCCATGAAGTCGATGTCCACGCGGGTCTGGTCGAAAGGCACGCCGCACTTGCCGGCGGCCGCGGCCACGCGGCCCCAGTTGGCGTCGTGGCCAAAGATGGCGGTCTTCACCAGGGGCGAGTTTGCGATGGAGCGGGCCACGGTGTCGGCCGCGTCGTCGTCTGAGGCGCCCAAGACATTGACGGTCACGAGCTTAGTCGAGCCCTCGCCGTCGGCCGCGATCTTGCGGGCCAACTCGCCGCAGACGGCCTTGATGCCCGCAGCAATCGCCGGGTACTCGGCCGAGTCGAGGCCGATCACGTGGCCCTCGGGCGCGGCCTTGCCGGTGGCCAGAAGGATCGCCGTGTCGTTGGTCGACGTATCGGAGTCGACGGTCACCTTGTTGAAGGTGGTCTTGACGGCGGCGAGAAGGGCTGCGTGGGCGGCCTCGGCCGTCAAGGCCGCGTCGCACGACATAACGCACAGCATCGTTGCCATGTTGGGCTGGATCATACCCGAGCCCTTGACAAAGCCGCCCAGGTGAACGGCGTACTTCTCCCCTGCCGCGGTAGTCAGCTCGCCCTCGAAGGAGGCCTCTTTGGGCACGGTATCGGTGGTCATGACGGCCACGGCGGCGTTGTGCGCGGCCTCGGGCGTGTCGCCCAGAAGGTCGGCCGCGGCAGGAACGCCCGTCTCAAACGGCGCGAAGTCGAGCTGCTGGCCAATGACACCGGTAGAGGCGACAAGCACGTCGTTGGCCTCGCAGCCCACGACCTGGGCCACGTAGGCCGCGGTCTTCTCGGCTACCTCAAGGCCCGGCTCGCCGGTGGCGGCGTTGGCGTTGCCCGAGTTGAGAACCACGG
>CAVKOL010000051.1:0-14770 GCA_963658035.1 Bacteroidaceae bacterium | reverse complement strand
CCTGGGCAGCGAGAAGACCACCGGCACTTCTGCGAGCGAGACGACCCTGCCGGCGCTGTACTCCGCGGCCAGCGTGAAGATCGAGAGCGAGGAGTTTAACGCCGACGCGCAGACCGACACGGTTAAGCTCACCTGCAAGAAGGCGTCGACCTTTGTGACCTACGAGTGCGACATGACCGTGGTCTTCTCGTTTAAGCAAAACACCGGCGTGTGGGAGATCGACTCGGTGAGCGTGGATAACGCGGATACGGCAAAGACCGCGAGCTACGACGACCTGTTGGGTACCTGGCAGTCGACCTTCCAGACCCAGGAGACCGAGGGAACCAAGTGCCTGGCCGCCTCGACCACGCCGCTGCGCGTGACCATTACCAAGGTCGAACCCGCGAAAGGCGGCACCGCAGCAAAGCTCACCGCCAAGGTCGACGGCGTCGCGCACTTCCACGCGCACCCCAACAAGGACAGCGAGGCCCAAGACGGCGACCTGGCGTTTACCGCGCTGGACCTCACCGCGAGCTTGGCCGACGACGAGTCGGGCGACGAGAAGAGCCTGGTCTTTACCGGAGAGCTTCCGCAGCAGGTAAACGGCACTGTTTCTGTCGAGCTTAGCTTTGGCACCGCCGACGACGCCTCGGCCGTCACGGCAAAGGTCACCAGCACCTACCGCCACACGGGCTCGTTCCTGCTCATTCCCTATGACGAGACGCTGACTTACACCGATACCTACGCCCTGCACCGTAACGCAGAGTAGGCTCGTGCGAGATTTCTTGGTTTAAATCTGGCCTCGGCGAGTAGTCGGGGCCTTTTTCGTGACGTTTGCCCGGTTGGGCAAGGCGGGCTACTTGGGCAAACCTGATTTAAACCAAGAAAAGTCGCGGCAAAGGCCAGCGGCGCCCTAAATGGTCCGTATACAAAAAAGGCGCCGCATCCAAACGGATGCGGCGCCTTTGCTTTGAGCGCAAAATTAGGCGAGAAGCCCGTGCTACTCGGCAGCGGCCTCGGTCTCGACCTCGGCGGCGGGAGCCTCCTCAGCAGCGGGAGCCTTGGCGGCCTCGGCGGCAGCCTTCTTCTCGTACTCAGCGGCGCGGGCAGCCTTGGCAGCAGCCTTGGCCTCGGCGGCAGCCTTGCGGGCGGCCTCGGCCTCAGCAGCCTTGGCGGCCTTGGCGGCCTTGGCCTCCTCGGCCTTCTTGAGCTGGGCAGCAGCGGCGCCACCAAACTTGTCGGCGAAGCGCTGGACGCGGCCGCCGGTGTCAACGAGCTTCTGCTGGCCGGTGTAGAAGGGGTGGCACTTGTCGCAGAGATCGATGGTCATCTCGGACTTGGTGGAATAGGTCTTCCACGTGTTGCCGCAGGTGCAGCGAACGGTGCACTCCACGTAATTAGGGTGAATACCTTGCTTCATTGCAGGACTCCTGTTCGTCAGCCCTGGTTCCGACCAGGGCAGGGGTGTTTTGTCCTGATTTCTAACCAGGACAGTCAAGCTTTCAAAGTGTATCAGATACCCCACGGGCCGCGCACGCAAAATTTGCCGCCGACAAGCGCATTTGTACAAGGCTTACACATTAGGAAGTGCCGCGGGCGCGCTAAACTGTGTCTGCTCGTTGCTGCCCAGCACAAGGATCAGCCGAGAAAATCAGCCCTACCCACACGCGGAGGCATCATGTTTTTATCTATCGACGTGGGCAACACGCACACGACCATTGGTTTGTTTAGCCGCAAGGGAGACGCCGTGCACTCGTGGCGCATGCCCTCGCAGCCCGCCGACACCGCAGACACCCTGCGCGCTCGCCTGTTTGGCTTCTTTACCATGGACGGCTTTGAGTTTGGCGAGGTGACCTCGGCAGGCGTGGCAAGCGTTGTTCCCACCTTGACCCGCGCCTGGCAGATGGCCCTTATCGCCATCCTTGACGGCGAGCCCCTGATGATTGCGCCGGGCAACAGCTACGGCATGCCCATCGACATGCCCAACCCCGAGACCGTGGGCGCCGACCGCATTGCCAACGCAATCGCGGCGATCAAGACCTACGGCGCCCCCGTTATTGTGGTGGACTTTGGCACGGCGACCAACATCGACGTTGTTGACCAGGCCGGCGCTTACCGCGGCGGCGCCATCTCGCCGGGGCTTATGCTGTCTGCGGGGGCGCTGTTCTCCAAGGCGGCCAAGCTGGCAAGCATCCCCGTTGTGGCTCCAGCCCACGCGCTGGGCAACTCGACCGAGACGGCCATTCAATCTGGTCTGGTCATTGGCGCGGCAGCGCAGGCAGAAGGACTGGTCGCGCGCATAAAGGCCGAGCTGGGCGCCCCGAATGCCACCGTTGTTGGCACGGGCGGCCTGGCCTCGACCGTGGCCCAGGCGACCGACCTCTTTGACGCGATCGACCCCAACTTGACCCTGCGCGGCATCCGCGACATCTGGGTTTATTCGCAGGGGCGCGAGCTGTAGCTTCTACTCCGCGGCGCGAATGCGTGCCTGCTCGGGGGCTATTTCTACCTCGCCGCCATAGTTGTTTTTGACCGTGGCACGGCCCCAAACGTCCATGCCCGCCAGCGTCGCGCGCATGGCCACGCGGCCGTTGGGATAGACGACCTCGACGGGCTTGCCCATCAAAGGCATGCGGTCGAAGAAGTCGTTGAGCACCGGGCCCAGGGGCGTGGCGGCCTTGCCGGCAGCCAGGATGGAAGCCTCCCAAGCCGTGACCTGTGCCGCCGCGGCCTCGGCCACGGTTGCGCCCAGATGCTCGGCGTCTGCCGCGGCAACCCCTGGCACCACGGCGCGGCACACCACGAACATGCCCTCGCCATACCCAGCCGAGGTAGACACGCGAACAAACAGGCCATTCTCGCCGCAAACGTCGTGGGGCCACGCGACGCCGATGCCGGCATAGCCCGCGGCCTCAAGCGCGTCGGCCACGCCCAGCGCCGCCGCGTACGGAGCGCCGGTGAGATAGGCCATGCCAACCGCGGGGCGGCACACGAACTCGACCGTCAGCGTGCCGTCGTCTGCCAGCCAGATGTTCTTCTCGCCAGCTGGAGCTCCAGCTCGTGCAAGCTCTACCAGGTCTTTCTCTACACCCATGCGACTTCTCCCAGGTCTGCCGTCACGTGACCAACGCGCTGCTCGCGGTCCAGGACCGTCACGCCGCCGTGCTCGAGGAAGCGCACGGGGTCGTGCATAAGGTCCTCCATGGGCACGATCACGTAGTCGCGCTCACCCAGGCGGCGGTGCGGCAGGGTAAGGCGCAAGCCCTGGTGAGCCTCGCCCTCGACCCACATAAGGTCGCAGTCGATGGTGCGGGCCGTGTTGCCGGGCTTTTTGGGGTCGCGTTCAACGGGGCGCACACGGCCAAGCTCGGTCTCGATGTCCATCAACTTGCCGAGAAGAACCAGCGGGTGAAGCTCGGTGCGCAGCTCAACCACGCAGTTTGCCACCGGCGTGGCGATGCCGTAGGCCGGCTCGGTCTCGTAGGCGTGGCTCACGCCGGCCACGCAGGTCAGCGGAATCTCGTCGATCAGCTGGACGGCGCGGGACAGGTACCCCACGCGGTCGCCCTCGTTGGAGCCCAGGCTCACGAAGGCCTGGCGCGGGTCCTTGCGGGTGACCGACCAGTAGGCGTTGACGGCCTGAGCGCAGCCGGCGACGTCGTGAACGCGCAGGATACGGGCACCGCTCTCGATGGCGGCGATGCAAATGCCCTGCGTAGCGGCATCGCGGTCCGCGGCGTTGGCCACGCCAGACACGGCACCCACAAAGCGCTTGCGGCTCACGGCCGTGAGCAGCGGGTATCCCATAGAGACCATCGAGCGTGTGGCTCGCTGGATCACGACGTCCTCGTCGGCGAACTTGTCGAAGCCGGGGCCGGGGTCGATGCAAATGCGGTCGTGGTCGACGCCCGCGCGCATGAGGGTGCGGGCCTGGTCGCCCAAAAAGCCCATGACCTGGCGCATGATGGGCGCCTCGTCGGGCAGGGTGAAGCGGTGCTGAGAAGTGGCGCTGCGCTGGATAGAGGCGGTGCTGCGGGTGGGGCGGGAGTCGTCGAGAAGAACCTGCTTGCGCGGGGCGTGGCTGCCCAGACCGCCCTGGTCCCAGTGCATGACGACGCAGCCGCAGTCGCTCTCGGCGGCGGCCTGGACCATGGCCGGATCGGTGAAGCCCGTCACGTCGTTGATGATAGAAGCGCCCAGGTTAACGCACATTTTTGCGACCGCCGGGTGACGCGTGTCCACCGAGACAAGAGCGCCCTCGGCCACCAGCTCGCGCACCACGGGCACGATGCGAGCGGCCTCTTCCTTCTCAGAAACCGGACGGTGGCCCGGACGGGTGGACTCGCCGCCCACGTCGATGATGTCGGCGCCTTCGTCGAGCATAGCCAGGCCGCGCTCGACGGCCACCTTGTGGTCGAGGTTGTCGCCGCCGTCCGAGAACGAATCGGGCGTGACGTTAAGAACACCCATGATGCGGGGGCGCGCGAGCGACAGCTCGAAGTCTCCGCAGCGCCACGACGTGCGTTTATCTCTAAGCATGTGAGTGTCCTTTCTGGGGCCTACATAGGTTGAACCATTGTACCCATATGAATTTGGGGCCGCTTTGCCGCCGAGAAAAGCCCGCTAGAAATCAAAGGCCTGGGCAATGTCGCAGGCGCAGAGAAGATCGGCGTGGGCGTCTTGCGGCGTGGGCTGCTTGTTGACGATGACCAGCTTGGAGCCGCCAAAGTAGTTGACAAGGCCCGCCGCCGGGTAGACGACAAGCGACGTCCCGCCAATAATGAGCACGTCAGCGGCCTGAATGGCCTCGACCGAGGCGACCAGGGTCTTCTCGTCAAGGCTTTCTCCATAGAGAACGACGTCGGGCTTGATGGGGCCGCCGCACTTGGGGCAGCGCGGCTCGCCCTGGGTGGCCATGATCCAGCGGGCGTCGTAGGTTGCCCCGCAGCGCCGGCAGATGTTGCGGTGGACCGAGCCGTGCAGCTCAAGGACGTTTTTTGACCCGGCCGCCTGGTGCAGGCCGTCGATGTTTTGCGTGATGACGGCGCGCAGCTTGCCTTCCCTCTCGAGCTGGGCCAGCTTGATGTGGGCCTGGTTGGGCTTGGCGTCCAGCGCGATCATGCGCGTGCGGTAGAAGTCGTAGAACTCGGCGGTGTGGGTGACGTAGAAGTCGTGGCCCAGCATGGTCTCGGGCGAGTACTTGAAGTGTTGGCGGTACAGGCCGTCCTCGCTGCGAAAATCAGGGATACCCGAGGCGGTAGACACGCCCGCCCCGCCAAAGAAGACCAGGTTGTTGGTGTTGTCGACGATTTCCTTGAGGGCCGCTGCCGCCTCTTTGGGGTCTGTGATGGAAGCCATGTCTTCTTGCCTTTCTCGCCGCGCCTGCCCGCGCTTGCACGCCGCTTGGTGCCGGGTACTTCTCGCCACCAAAAGGGACGATACATTGCGGGGTTTGATTTATTCAGTCTAACGCGGCCGGGCGGCAGCGGACTAAAATCCCGGGTTGGAAAACCAATGCGTCACAATTGCCCGGGAGCATTAGAACACCATGTCCAACCAGCAAGATCTTTCTATCAACGTCCCCAACTGCGCCCTTGCTTTTGAGGGAGGCGGCTACCGCGAGAGCTTCACCGCGGGCATCGCAAACGTGCTGTTGGCGGCCAACCTCAATTTTGGGTACGTGTGCGGGATCTCTGCCGGGTCGAGCAACACGGTGGACTACACCAGCCGTGACCAGCGGCGCGTTCGCGAGGCTTTTTTGACAGACAACGCCTCGGCAAAGGCCGTTGGCCTGCGTTCGCTGGCGCACGGCACCGGTTGGTTCAACGCCGATGCCCTGTACGAGGGCGCCGTCGAGACCGGGACCCTGCCTTTTGACTGGGCGACTTTTTGCGAGAACCCCGCCGACGTGTGTATCCAGGCGTTTGACGTCGAGTCGGGCGAGAGCGTGCGGTTTAGGAAGAGCGACATGACCGACGTCATTCGCCTGATGGACCTGGTACGTGCGAGCTCCACGCTGCCGCTGGCCATGATTCCGCAGCCGGTGGACGGCCGCGTCTACTACGACGGCGGCCTGGGCGTGGGCGCGGGCCTGCCGGTTTGCCTGGCGCAAGACGACGACTACCAGCGCGTTTTCTTTCTTTCCACGCGCGAGAAGGGCTACCGCAAGACCCGGCCCAGCGCGGCCAAGCTGCGCATGTACAAGCGGCTGGCGGGCAAGTACGACCACATGTACGAGGCGCTGGCCACGCGGTGGGAGCGCTACAACGCCGAGCTGGACCGCATTGAGGCGCAGGCCGAGAAGGGCCTGGTCTATGTGGTGTACCCCGACAAGATGCCCGTCTCGAGCGGGACGACCAACGCCGGGCTGTTGAGGTCCACCTACGAGGCCGGCCGCATGCAGGCCGTGCGCGACATGCCGGCGTGGCTTGAGTGGCTGTACGGGTCTGTGGAGGCGGCGCCCGAGCTGCCCGAGGGCTGGGACGGGTACGTCACAATCGAGTAGCGGGCGGACGCCGGGCGACTCGCGGCTTCTCTCCTGGCATGCGGACGGACTTCTCGCTACACTTTGCTAGGAACACTACGCCAAAGAGGAGCGACCATGACCAACACCACCCGTGAGCTGCGGCTTGTTTCCTGGAACGTCAACGGCCTGCGCGCCGTGACCAAGAAAGACCCCAGCTTCGAAGAGATCTTCTCTGCGCTGGATGCCGATGTCTTTGCGCTGCAAGAGACCAAGCTGCAAGAGGGCCAGCTGGCGCTGGAGCTTCCCGGATACCATCAAACTTGGAACTATGCCGAGCGCAAGGGATACTCGGGCACGGCGGTCTTTAGCAAGGACGCGCCGCTGCAGGTCATTCGCCAGATCGGCTGCCCGGTGGCCGACGACGAGGGCCGCGTCTGCGCGCTGGAGTTTCCCACCTACTGGTTTGTCAACGTCTACACGCCCAACGCCAAGGACGGGCTGGCCCGCATCGACGAGCGCATGGTGTGGGACGCGCGCTACCGCGAGTTTTTGTGCGAACTGACGGCCGAGAAACCCGTTGTGACCTGCGGCGATTTTAACGTGGCCCACAACGAGATCGACCTCAAGAACCCCAAGTCCAACCGCGGCAACGCCGGTTTCTCGGACGAGGAGCGCGACGACTTTACCCAGCTTTTGGACGCCGGCTTTACCGACACCTTTCGCGCGCGCTTTCCCGAACTCGAGGGCGCGTACAGCTGGTGGAGCTACCGGTTTAAGGCACGCGAGAAGAACGCCGGCTGGCGCATCGACTACTTTTTGGTGAGCAACGCGATCGCCGACCGCGTGACCGGCGCCGCGATCCTCAACGAGATCTACGGCAGCGACCACTGCCCCGTCGAGCTGACCATCGAGCTGTAACGGCGGCCGGGCCTACGGGCGCACCCGACAGACCTTGTACTCAAACATATCGGCGCGAGCAACGCTTCGCGTGTACTCGATCACGATGTTCTTGTCGTCGGTGGCGGTTCTCACCAGGTGAAGCACGGGCGAGCCCTCGGGCACGCCAAGGAGACCGGCCTCGTCGCCGCGGGCCGTGCGGGCGCACAGCGATTCCTCGGCCATATAGACCTTCTCGCCGTATTTGTTCTCGAGCAGGTCATATAACGGCTGCTCGGCCAGGGTTTCCTCGGTGATGCCGGGGAAGACATCGGTAGGCAGGTACGTGCGCTCGACCATCAGCGGCACACCGTCTGCCAGGCGAATCCTGCGCAGGCGGTAGATCTTCTCGCCAACGGGAACGCCCATGCCCACGGCGATGGGCTTGGTGGCCTCGCGGATGTCGAACTCAAGGATCTGGTTGGACGGCACGCGGCCCAGGCTTTCCATCTGCTTGGTGAAGCTGTAGGTGCCCATAAGGTCGGTGCGCTGCGGAGAAAGACGGGCGACAAAGGTGCCCTTGCCGTGACGACGCACGATCATGCCGCGTTCCTCGAGCTCGGCCATGGCAAAGCGGACGGTGGTGCGGGAAACGCCGTAGAGGGTGCAAAGCTCTCGCTCGGAGGGCAGAGCGTCGCCGGGCTCCATCTCGTTCTCGATCTTCTCGCTTAAGGTGTCGACCAGCTGGTCATAGAGCGGTTGTTTGCGAGAAGAGCCTCCCACGACCTCACCCCTTTCGTTGGTTATGCGTGCGCGTGCGCTCTAATATAGCATCCCGCTCTTCACGATTCCTGCAAATTTGGGGCGGGAAATTGGGGGTTGATGAAAATAAGTCGGCGGCGTAGACGGGCTGTTTACCTGGGGTTTTATTGCAGCTGTCGCGCGCGATTGATTTAGGTTTTGATGGAGAAACCCAACTAATCGATTTTGCTTTGCTTCCTTATTTGGCGGCCTGCGGGCCGGGGCAGGCCGCGCGAGCCCTCGAAACCAGGCGTTTTGTCCTTCTCAGTTGCAAAAGAAAAGAAAAGGAAAGCTGCACTTGCCAATAGGAAAACTCGAGCAAAATCCCAGGTCAAACACGTTATAGTCGGCGTAACGAAAGCGTTCTTCTCGCATAAACAGGAGGCATCATGATCTCTACCGTCACGCTTAACTCTTCCATCGACAAGGCTTACCAGCTGGCCTGCCCGCTGGTCGACGGCACCGTGATGCGCGTCGCCACCTGCATCGACAATGCCGGCGGCAAGGGTATGAACGCCGCCCGCGCCATCGCGACCTGCGGCGAGAAGGTCCTGGCAACCGGCTTTGTGGGCGGCAACAACGGCCGCCTGTTGTGCGACCTTTTGGACGCCGACGGCATTGACCACGACTTTGTTGAGGTCGCCAGCGAGACCCGCTGCTGCATCAACGTGCTTGACCAGGACGGCACCTCGACCGAGTTCCTTGAGCCGGGCCGCGAGGTCACGGCCGCAGACGTCGCCGCCATCAGCGAGAAGATCAGCGAGATCGCGCAGGTCGCAGACGTCGTTACCTTCAACGGCAGCGTGCCCGCCGGCATGGGCAAGGACGCTTACGTAGACCTCATTGCCCGCGTGAAGGCGGCCGGCAAACCCTGCATCCTGGACACCTCGGGCGAGCTTTTGATGCGCGGCATCGAGGCTGCGCCCACCATGGTCAAGCCCAACACCGACGAGATCGGTCAGATCCTGGGCCGCAAGGTCGAGTCCATCGACGAGGTCTACGCCGCCGCACAGGAGCTGCACGAGCGCGGGATAGCCCAGGTAGTCGTCTCGCTGGGCGGCGACGGCGCCGTTATGGCCTGCGACGAGGGACTCTTCCGCGGGCGCGCGCCCAAGATCGAGGTCGTGAACCCCGTGGGCGCGGGCGACACGATGGTGGGCGCTTTTGCCGTGGGCATGGCTCGCGGGATGAGCGCGCCCGAGCAGCTGGCCTACGCCATGAGCTGCGCCTCGGCAAACTGCCTCTCGGCCTCGACCGGCCACTTCGCCATGGAAGACGCACAGCGCCTGCTTGCCGGGACGGTTGTCGAGAAGATTGCGTAGGGTTTCTCGACACGGCCTTTGACCTGCGGCGGGTTTCTCGGCACCCGCGGCGCCCGCGGCGCCGGGCTTCTCGCCAACTAAATTATGAGCTGGGTATCCAGCTCCTCGACCTCGGCGGCCACAAGGCCGTCGGGGTCTTTGTCCATGATGACGGCATCGGCGTCGGCCAGGTTGCCAAACCACATGAGGCCGCTGGCGCCCACCTTGCTGGCGTCCATGACCACGTAGGTCTTGGTGGCGCAGGTGAGAAACGCGCGCTTGAGCTCGGCCATGGCCTGGTTGTTGGTCATAAAGCCGCGGCCCGGCGCAAAGGCCGTCGGCGAGACAAACGCCACGTCGGGGTGGAGCATCTCGAGCGAGTGCAGGGCCAGGGGGCCGTTGGTGTAGCGGTGGCCTTTGCGCAGGTGACCGCCCAGCATGATGACGTCGATCGAGGGCATCGAACGGTCCACGAAGTCGGCGATCGAGAGGTCGTCGGTCACGACGGTGAGGTCGGCATGGCCCGAGAGGGCGCGCACGATTTCAATCGAGGTGGTTCCCGAGTCCAGAAGGATCGAGTCGCCGTCTTTGACCAGCGGCGCGCACTTCTTGGCGATGGCACGTTTGCCGTCAACGTTGAGGTTCACGCGGCGGTCCTGGACAGAAACCGTAAGCGTGCGGGAAAGCGAGGTGGCCCCGCCGTGGGTGCGGCGCAGTTTGCCGTCGCGGGCCAAGGCGTCAAGATCGGCGCGGGCCGTCACGCGCGAGACGCCAAAGGCCTCTGCCAGCTGCGCCACCTGCACCGACGCGTCGCTTTCCAGCATGTTGAGAATGGCGACGCGACGCTCTTCCGAGGATAAGACGGTCATTTTCGGCCTCCAATTGTGCGCAAATTGTGTTTCCTATATTTTCTTTACGAGCAAATTATCACATTTCCTTTGCTTTCGCTTGGAAAGTTTTTGGGAGCGACGGAGAACTTCTCGCCAAAGGTGACTAAACGCAAATTGCTTTTGCTTTTCGTATTGAGACCCAATTCGCGCTACCCGCGTTTTCCCTGGTCAGACGGCCTAAATGCAACTCCATATAATGGCGCCAAGGTCCCGCAAAACGCAGGATGGAAAGCCAATTTGCCGAAAAAGAAAGTTCGGCGACGAAGGGAGAAAGCGATGCTTGTCACTACCAAGGAGATGCTGCTTGACGCTCAGGCCGGCCACTACGCCGTGGGCGCGTTCAACGTCGAGAGCCTTGAGTTTGTCATGGCCGTCATCAAGGCCGCCGAGGAGCGCCACTCCCCCGTCATCATGCAAACCACCCCGGGTACCGTGAAGTACGCCAACCTGGACTACTTTGCCGCCATGGCCAAGGTTGCCGCAGAGGCCGCCAGCGTTCCCGTGGCCATCCACCTGGACCACGGCGACGGCTTTGACCGCTGCATGCAGGCCATTCACGCCGGCTACACGTCGGTCATGATCGACGGCTCGCACGTGCCGTTTGAGGAGAACATCGCGCTGACCGCATCTGTGACCAAGGTCGCCGGCCCCATTGGCATTCCCGTCGAGGCCGAGCTGGGCAAGGTCGGCGGCAAAGAAGACGACGGTCCGGCCGTCGAGGGCGAGAACCCCTACACCGACCCGGACGAGGCTGAGGAGTTCGTGGCCCGCACCGGCTGCACCTCGCTGGCCGTTGGCGTGGGCACCGCACACGGCGTCTACAAGGGTACCCCCCATATTGAGCAGGGCGTTTTGAAGGCTATTCGCCAGCGCCTTGAGATTCCCCTGGTTCTGCACGGCACCTCGGGCGTGCCCGACGACCAGGTTGCCGAGGCCATTGCCAACGGCATTTGCAAGGTCAACTACGCCACCGAGCTGCGCCAGGCCTACACCCGCGGCTACATGGGCTACATGGCGGCCAACCCCGAGTGCTTTGACCCCAAGAAGCCCGCTCGCCCCGGCATGGACGAGATCGTGGCCGTGGTCGCCAGCCACATGGACAACCTGGGCTCCAGCCACAAGGCGTAGGTTCGCAGGCGCGACAGCGTTTTCGCAGGTAAAATGGTCCCCGGAGCCGAGGCGGCTCCGGGGACCATTTGCGTTACACAAGGCCGCAAAACAACTCGCGCGACTTTTCTTGGTTTAAATCGGGACCCCGCAAGTAGCAAGGCCACTTTCGACGACGTTTGCCCAGTTGGCGAAAGGGCAAAGTCGGCTGGCTACTCGGCGGGTTGGATTTTAAACCAAGAAAAGTCGCGCGAGTGCCACGGGCAAGGCTCAAACGGTGCCAAATTACAGCTCGAACCCCGGCAAGGCGGCGGTGGCGGCGGCGAGGAAGGCTTCCTTGGACCGGCACGAGACCAGCTCGGCCGGGAAATCCAGCTCGTTGAGCAAGTCGGTGACCTTCTTGGCACGACCAACGTGGTAGCTCACGTGTGCGTCGCCGCCAAAAGACACCATGGTGCCCAGCTCGGCGCAGCGCTGGGCGATGGCACGGCAGCGGTCCATCGAGCGGCCGGCCTTGGCCGGCTCCTCCAGGCTCGAGCCGTTGAGCTCAATCAGCTTTCCCATATCGCGCGCCGCTTCAAGCACCGGGTCCAGCTCAAAGTCCACGCCCGAGCGCCCCAGGTGCCCCAAAATCAAAACCTTGGGGTCCTGCAACGCGTTGATGTACATCTGGGCATTCTGAGCTGGGGTTTGTTCGCTCGTAAAGTCCTTGCGGTGGATACTTGCGATCACGTAATCGCACTGCTTGAAGACCTCGTCCTTCAAGGTCGTCGCCCGACGCTTCTCGCCGGTAATCCCCGCGTCGACCACGATGTCGTGGCCAAACAGGTTGCCCTGCCCGTCCACAATGTCGGCCTCGCAGCCACGCAGCAACGTAACGTCGTGCCACTCGCGCGGCCAGGTGGTGAGGTTGATGAAGTACTGGAAGTTCTTAAGGGTCTGCTCGTCAAACAGCATGCTCGAGTAGTGGTCGGTCACACCCAGCAGCTCAAGGTTCTTGTTTGCCGCCGCCCTCACGTCCTCTTCAAGCGTCGAGTAGGCATGGCGAGAAAACAGCGTGTGCGTGTGCACGTCGCAAGCGATGCGAATCATTAAACCCCCCTCTTTTAGCGTGTTTGGCCTTTATTCTAGGCCTGGGCGCTAAGGGCAGGTAAGCGCTGTGCTAGATTTGCACCTAACGCTCTTTTATCAGGAGGTTCACCATGTTTGACAAGCTCTTTTCTCGCCGCGCCTTCCTTGGCGGAGCCGGCACCGCGCTGGCCAGCGTCAGCTTCTCTTTGGCCTCGGGCCCGGCCAAGGCCTTCGCAGATGAGACGGGCGGCGGCGCCAGCGCAGACGACGTTACCGAGAAGATCGCTATCGTCCACACCAACGACGTGCACTGCGGCATGTACAACACCAAGACCAATCTGGGCTACAGCGCCCTTATCGACTTTGTCAAGACGCAGAAGGAGGCCCACGCCACGGGCAACGTTACGCTGGTAGACGCCGGCGACGGCATCCAGGGCGGCGTGCTGGGCGCGGCCAGCGACGGCAAAATCCCCATGGAGGTCGAGGCCGCGTGCAGCTACGACGTGGTGACCGTGGGCAACCACGAGTTCGACTTTGGCGTGGACAACTTCCTGGAGCTGG
The DNA here is from genome assembly GCA_963658035.1 of Bacteroidaceae bacterium. Lineage (GTDB taxonomy): Bacteria > Actinomycetota > Coriobacteriia > Coriobacteriales > Atopobiaceae > Paratractidigestivibacter. The sequence goes on along the minus strand of CAVKOL010000051.1, from coordinate 1,718 downwards.
CCGCCTCGCAAAGCGGCCTCAAGTACGTGTGCGCCAACTTCATGGACACCAGTGGCAACCTGCAGTTCGACCCCTACCACGTGGTCGAGTACAACGTTGCAGGTAAGCAGGTCAAGATCGCCTACCTGGGCGCCGTGACCCCCACGACCTTGACGCGCGGTGACGCCACGCTGTTCCAGGACGCAGACGGCAACTTTGTGTGGGACTTCCTGCAAGACGACCCCGACAAGTTCTACGCCACGGTGTCGACGTTTGCCCAGACGGCTCGCCTGGTGGACGGTGCCGACTACGTTGCCCTTCTCGCCCACCTTGGCGAGAAGGGCAACGACGATTGCTGGCGCAGCGACACCTTTGTTGCCAAGACCTCGGGTATTGACCTGGTGGTCGACGGCCACTCGCACGAGATGTACGTGCAAACCGTCAAGAACGCCGACGGCCAGGACGTCGTCATTGCCCAGACAGGCACCAAGTTCGCGAGCTTTGGCCACATCGAGATTGACCCGGCCACCGGCGAGGCCTCGGCGTCGCTTGACGTGACGGCCAAGCTCATCGAGTCGTGGGATGGCCAGGACGAGGAGATCGCGGCCCTTATTGCGCAGCTGAGCGACGGCGTCGAGCCCCTGCCCACCGACGTCATCGGTACCGCCGAGGTCGACCTTTACGCCACCGCGGGCGGCGACTTTACCGGCTCGGTCAAAAATCAGGAGACCAACCTGGGCGACCTGGTGTGCGACGGCGTGCGCGCCTACTACGAGGCACAGACCGGCAAGGCCTGTGACCTGGCCGTCGTTAACGCCTCGGGCATTCGCAAGAACATCGCCGCCGGCAAGATCACCTACGGCCAGTTGCTTGAGGTCGAGCCCTACTGCAACCAGATGGTGGCCCTGGAAGTCACGGGCCAATACATCCTGGACCTGTTGGAGACCTGTGCCGCCACCGTGCCCGAGGACAACAACTACTTCTTGCAGGTCTCGGACGGCATGAGCTTCACGATTCGTACCGACATCCCCACGCCGGTGGTCTTTGACGGCTCGACGTACAAGGAGATCGGCAGCGGCGAGAGGCGCATCAAGAACGCGACGCTTAACGGCAAGGCCATCGACCCGGTTGGACGCTACACCGTTGCTAGCTCGGACTTTGTGTTGACGCGCGTTGGCAAGACGCCCACGCCTTCGAACGCCGCCGATGCCGAGAAATTCGGTTTCGACGTCCTGGCGCTGGTCGATTACATCCGCGACGACCTCAAGGGCGTTGTGGGCGCTGGGTACGAGAACCCCGGCGGCGCGGGGCGCATTGTGATCACCGACCACGAGGAGGTCGTGCCCACACCGGAGCCGACTCCCGATCCTACGCCTACGCCGACGCCGGGCGAGACGACCACGACTACGACGACCACCACCGTCAAGCGCGGCGGCGGAGCCGTTCCCAGCACCGGTGACCAGGGCGGCATTGGCGTTGCGGCCGCGGCGGCCTTGGGTGCGGGTGCCCTTCTCGCCGCCGGTGTTGCGGGCGGTTCGGAGGCCTAGCGTCGCTGCTGCATACTTGCCATCGGCATAAGATAGGGGCCTGTCTGATGTTGGAATCAGACAGGCCCCTGTTTTGTGCGCGGATGTTGCTAAGCGCTAGCGGTTCTTACGCATGGACACGCGGGCAGCCACCAGGCAAACGACTGCCAAAGCGAGAAGACCCGCGAAGCCGCCCCAGGTCACGTCGCCGGT
>CAVKOL010000050.1:0-14815 GCA_963658035.1 Bacteroidaceae bacterium | reverse complement strand
CTCGATCGTCGTCTTAGCGCCAAAGCGGTTGTCGATGTGGATGCCGCCGCCGCTTTGGAGGTCCTTCCCCGTCGTCCTGCTCGAACCCGTGGCTTTGTTGTTGGAAATATAGGCTTTGCCGTCACTCGACTCAATGGTGCACGTGGAGGACCCAACGTATACGCCGCCACCCGCCACAGAGGAGTTGCCCTCGATGCTCGACCCGGCACTCATATTCAAGTGAGATTCGGGCGACTTGAAGTGGATGCCGCCGCCACGCACCTCACCGTAATTGTTTCGAATCGACGAGCCCTCCATGTTGACGGTGATTCCTTTGCCTTCCGCATAGACGCCGCCGCCCTCTTTGCCCGTCTTACAATGCTCGATTATGGCGCCGTTCTTCATGGTGAGGGTCGACCCCTCGCCCATCGTCACGCCGCCGCCACAGTTAACGTTCATGTCGCCCGTTACGCCCTCACCGCCGGCGATGGTCACACCGTCCAAGGTAAGTTTCGCCGACCTCTTAACCTCGACGCAGGTACAAAGCGTGCCGGGAGTCTGGTTGACCAAGCCGCCCGAGGTCACCTTAAAGGTGCCCCTGCTTCCATCGTCGGCGTTATAACCGTCGTACTCAAATTCGGCCTGGGCGCTTGACGTCAAGGTGAGCTCGGCCCCCTTGGACACAACAATAGTGGCGCTGGCAACGCCGTTTGTGATGCGGTGCCCGTTCATATCGATGGTGAGCTTCTTGCCCTCAGCCACCTCGATGCCCCTCTTGGTCCAAAAGCTGCTCGTGCCGGTTGCCCAGTCGACATCCATGACAATGGTCGCGCCGTTGTAACCTGCGTTCATCGCATCGTCGATGCTGGTGTAGTTAACACGCTGAGCACCTTCGCCCGAGTGGGCAACGACTGTGGCCTCGTCTGCCACGGCGCCAACCGGCAGCGCGAGCGCGCAGGCCAGCGCCGCCATTACCACCGCGCAAACGACGGCGAGAAGCCCTGCTCTTCTCAGCTTGGAAGTCTGTTGTTTCATGGGGGCCTCCTCAAACAAAGCAAGCCAGGAACACTTTCCAGTTTAGCCGTTTCGGCTCACCCTAAGCCCCGCGCCGACCCCTGCAATTCCCGGACTTGTCTGATGCTTTTGGCCCTTCTCAGCTGCAATTTATTGGCTTGTCTGATGGTTTGGGCACAAATAAGGGGCTTGCCTGATACCCATCCATCAGACAAGCCCCTAAATTGCAGTCACACTAAGTTGGCGAGAAACCCGCGGCGCTCCCCTACCCGCGCCTGTAAACCGTCTCGCCGCCCACGATCGTGCGGGTCACCTCGAAGTTGGCGTCAATAAGCACCAGATCGGCGCAGCTGCCCTCAAAGATCCGGCCCTTGTCGGCCCAGCCAAAGAGGTCCGCCGGGTTCTGCGTCATGGGCTTCGAGGCGTCCTCGACGCCCGCGCCCGTGAACCGCATGAAGTTGCGCAGCGCCTGAATTTGCGTCAGGGTCGAGCCCGCGCGCACGCCGTTTGAGGCCAGCTTGGCGTCACCGTCCTGGACCACCACGTCGTTCACGCCCAGCTTGTAGTTGCCGTCGGGCAGGCCCGCCGCCATGATCGAGTCGGTGATGCCCAGCACGCGGTCCCAGCCCTTGGCCTTCACGTACAGGCGCACGGTGCCGGGGTGTAGGTGGCGGCCGTCGCAGATCGTCTCGGCATAGGCGTCGCTCTCAAGGGCCACGCCAAAGATCGCCGGGTCGTGCTGGTGGAAGAGCCGCATCGCGTTGCCCACGTGCGTGACCGATTTTGCACCCGCGTTGATGCAGGCCCACGACAGGTCATAACCCGCGCCGGAGTGCCCGATGGCCGACGTGATCCCAATCTTTGCCAGGGGCCCGATCAAATCGGGCACACCCGGCACCTCGGGCGCCAGCGTGGTGTACAGGATGTGACCGCCCGCGGCCTTCTGGTACTTCTCAAACAGGCTGATGTCTGCCTCGTGCATAAGCAGGTGCTCGGGCATGGCGCCCTTGTACTCGCTGGAGAGGCACGGCCCCTCAAGGTGAATGCCGAGAAGTGCCGCGCCGTCGTAGGGCCCGCCCTCTATGACCTTGCGCGCCTCGCCGATGCACCACAGCGTCTGCTCGGGTGTGTCGGTCAAAATCGAGCAGAGCCACCCCGTCACGCCCTGGCTCGCGAAGAACCGGCCGATCTCGCGCAGGTCCTTCTCGCCAGACGCGTTGACGTCGTGGCCTGCGGCGCCATGCGTGTGGACGTCGATGAAGCCCGGCAAGACCACCTGGCCCGCGGCGTCCACCACGTCGAACTCAAACGGGTTGTCGTACTTGGAAGAGATGCGGGTGACATGGCCCGCCTCGACTGTCAGGTTGGCCCGGCACAGCTTGCCGCCGGTCAACACGCGCCCGTTGGCGATGTACAAAGAGCCGCTCATCGCGTGCCCTCCTTAGTAGGCCTGCTCGCGCGCAACGTCGTTGACGTAAACCGCCGCATCGGGGTGGTTTTGCAGCAGCGTTGCCGGGAAAGCCGCCGTGACCTCGCCGTATGCCGCGCGCCTCACGACGCCGCGGTGCCAGTCCCTAAAGACGCCCAGACGAACCTTGCGAGCGCCCAGGATCTGCCGCATACCGATGGTCACGGCGCGGCGTGGGAAGTCCTCAAGGGCGCCGCCCAAGTCGCCGCAGTTGGTCGCGCGGGTCTCGGGCTTGATGTCCAGTGCACGCGTCTCAAGCGCCGCAAAGTCGGCGGCCGCCACCTCTGCCTGCGGCTCGTTGAAGGCAAGGTGCCCCGTGATGCCAATGCCGCCAAAGGCAATGTCCACGCCGCCCAGCTCGTCGATCACCTGCTGCACGTGGCCGGGGTCGGCCGGATCGGGAAAGACGCGCTGCTCGGCCGGCATCACAAGCTCGGGCTTGATCTGGCTGTAGACCACGCGGTCCATAAAACCGCGGAAGGACAGCGGGTGCGAGGCGTCGACCCACTGGTCGTCGTCGGTAAGGTACTCGTCCATGTTGATGAACCAGCAGCCCTTAAGCGAAAGCCCGCGCGCGTTCACCATGTCGACAAAGATGGGGTACTGCCCCACCGGGCCCACCGGGCAAATGAAAACAGTGGGCTTACCCTGCGCGTTATTGGCCTCGATGCAATCGACCATCTCTTGCGCGAGCTTGGTGAACACCGCGTCGGAATCCCCGGGAAACACCAGGGGGATCCGGGCGCCTGCGCCCAAGTCCTCTGCCGAGATGTGATAGTAGTCCATGCTGCTCCTTCCTCGATGCCAGAAGCTACACAAGGGCGGCCCTCCGCGCGGATGGGGAGGAGATCATCCAATCGCGAGAAGGCCGCCGGAATCTACCCCAGTCGCCGGCGCCGCGATCGGGCGCCGGCCAGGGCAAATGTTATCTCATTACGCAGTGGTCGTTACTTGTTCTCGGCGTAGAGCTTGTCGGCGGCGGTGATGACGTCCTCAAGCACGTAGTCGCTCACGGGAACCTCGGCGGTAATGCGGCCGTTGTCCAGGAAGACCTGCTGCTGGGCCTTGTAGTAGCCCACGATCTTGTCGGTGTCGCCAATGGCGTCGGCAGCGCCCTGCCAGTCGCCCTCGCCCGTGGACTGAAGCAGGGTGTCCTCGGGAAGGCCCAGCTTGTCGGCCAGGAGCTTGGCCACGTCGTCGATGTGGGCGGCGCGGTAAACCTTGCCCATGTCAAGCGCGGCGGCAAAGCGCTCAAGAACCTCGGCGTTCTTCTCAGCGTAATCGGGCAGGCAGATGTAAGAGCCGGGGAAGGCGACCTTGTCGGAGTAATCGGTGTTGGTGCCCAGGACCAGGTAGTCGTCCTTGAGCTGCTCCTCCAGGGTGACGGTGTTGGGCGACCAGGTGGCGCAGGCGTCGATCTGGCCGGCGATCATAGCGGTCGTCATGCCGTCGACCTTCATCTCGGTCAAGGTCACGTCGTCGGTGGTGAGGCCGGCGTCCTGCAGGACGTACTGGAGGATGATCTCGGAGGAGGTGCCGGATGCCACGGCCACGGTCTTGCCCTTGAGGTCGGCGGCCTTGGTGATGCCCTTGGACTTGTTGGCAACGACGCAATCGGCCTGGGAGAGCTGGTCGAAGGCAAAGATCTTAGCCTGGCCCTCGATGCACAGGGCGTGCGCGCCGTGGCCGATCTGGGCAAGGTCGATGTCGCCGGACTGCATGGCCGAGATCTCGGCGGGGCCGGCATCGAACTGGGAGGTCTCGACGGTGATGCCGAACTTCTCGAAGTAGCCCTGGTCAATGGCGGAGAAGAGCGTGCCGGCAGAACCCAGGTTGGGCATGAAGGCGACCTTCAGGGTAACGGGATCGTAGGAGGTGCCGGAGTCGGAGTCGGAGGCCTTCTCCTCGGTCTTGGTCTCAGACGAGCTGGAGGAAGAGCCGCCGCAGCCCACGAGGGCCAAGCCGGCCGTTGCGGCAGAGGCCGCGCCAAACGCCTGGAGGAAAGAACGACGAGACATAACGGAGTCGAGCTTTTTCATGATAGGGTTCCTTTCCCTTTAGGCGACGCGCATAGCGCCCGTCGCCTCCTCCCTAACTACGGGGACGCATCCCCGGTAGTACCAAATAAACCGCAGGTCAGGCGGCGAGAAGACCTACTTTCTCACCGACAAGTACTCCTGGTAGACCTGGCTCCAGATGTGGTTCTTGAGCTCCAAGAACTCAGGCGTCATCTTGGTCTCCTGCGTGCGGGGGTACGGGATGTTGATGTCCACGACCTCCTTCACGCGGCCGGGGCGCGCGTACATGATGACAACGCGCTGGGCCAAGATGATGGCCTCTTCGACGTCGTGGGTGATGAAGAAGCAGGTCTTTTGCTCCTTCTCCCAGGTGTCGAGAAGCTCCTGCTGAAGCTGGGTCCTGGTCTGGGCGTCCAGGGCGCCAAAGGGCTCGTCCATGAGAAGGACCTTGGGGTTGACGGCGTAGGCGCGAGCGATTGCCACGCGCTGCTTCATGCCGCCCGAGAGCTCCTTGGGGTAGGCCTTGGCAAAGTCCTGCAAGTCGACGAGCTTGATGTACTTCTGGGCGATCTCGTCGGCCTCTTCCTTGCTCTTGCCCTGCAGCTTGAGGCCAAACTTGACGTTGTCCTCTACCGTGAGCCAGGGGAAAAGCGCGTACTGCTGGAAGACGATGCCGCGGTCGGGACCGGGGCCGTCGACTTCCTTGCCGTCGACGGTGACCTTGCCCTCGGTGGGCTCTTCCAGGCCGCCGATGATATTGAGCAAGGTGGACTTGCCGCAACCGGAGGGGCCTACGACGCAGACGAACTCGTTCTCGTGGATGTCGAGGTTGACGCCGTTGAGGGCGGTCATCTCGCCTTTGCGCGTGTCGAACTTCTTGACAACATTGTCAATGTGGACCTTCACGGGCGCGTCTACTGCTGAACCGACTCCTGCCATCCCGTGAACCTCCTCTCAAGGAAGCGGACGATCTTCTCGAAGCAGATGCCGATGATGCCGAGCATGAGGATGCCGAGCAAAACAACGTCCATCTGGTAGTAACCCGAGGCCTGCTGAATCATCATGCCCAGGCCCTTGTCGCCGCCGACGATCTCGGAGGCCATGAGGGTCGTGAGCGAGGTGGAAAGGCCAAGGCGAGCAGCGACCAAGATAAAGGGCGTGGACGCCGGGATGATCACCTTGAAGAAGATGTCGGTCTCCTTGGCGCCCAGGACGCGGGCCGCCTTGATCAGCGTGGTGTCGACGCCCTTGACGCCCTGGTAGATGGTGACGACCATGACGAGAAACGCCGCGATAAAGATAACGGTGACCTTAGAGGCCTGGCCAATGCCCAGAGCCGCGATGATCAAGAAGACGTAGGCCAGAGGCGGGATGTTGCGGATGAACTGGATCCAGGGCTCTACCACGTGGCGGAAGGGGTCGTACCAGGCCATGAGGAAGGCCACCGGGATCGAGACCACAAAGGCGATGCCAAAGCCCATAAGGACGCGGGAGATGGACGCCCAGGCGTGGGCCCACAAAAGGCCGCTCTGCGCACGGGAGACAAAGGCCGCCCAGACCTTGGCGGGCGGCGCGAAGACCGCCGGCCACTTGCCCGCAGCCAAAAGCCACAGGCCAACGGCGCAGGCCAAGGAGATGATCGCCCAAGCCCAGTTGGGAACCTTGCTCCAAATGGATGTCTTCTTCTTGTTCAACGATAGCCTCCTTTATGCTTTGCGCCTCGTGGCCACAAAGGCCGCGGGCGGTGGGCGTGTTTCTTGCCGTAAGAACTAAGAACTGGTGGAGACGATGAAACCTAAGGGCGTTTGCCGCTGCGATGGCACGACCTGGACGCTGCCCAACACGTGCCGTTAACTTAATCGTTTAGGCTGACGTATTTGTAACACACTCTTCTTTTCGAGATGGTGGACGAATTATTAACAGGCTGTGTTTTCTCCGCCAGACGGCTGTTTTTGAAATCCAGACGGCACGTTAAGGTTTTTAGCTCGGTAAACGGTAGGGTTTGTACGATAGACGGTATTCGATTTTCTCTTGCGCTCTCTTGTGCTTCCGTGATACAAACAGTGAAGGAATCCACTTAATCGTAAAAGCCGTTTTAGGGACGGATGGCGATATGGGTAAGCGCACAACGCTCAAAGACGTCGCAGCCGAGGCCGGTGTCACCGCCGCGACCGTCTCGTACGTCATCAACAACACCCCGGGCCAGACCATCAGGCCCGAGACCCGCGCGCGCGTTCTTGCCGCCGTCGAGAAGCTGCGCTATACCCCCAACGTCCACGCGCGCACCCTGCGCAACCAAAACTGCCCCTGCGTGGGCCTGGTACTCAAGAAAAACCTCGCCGTCCCCCGCTTTAGCCAGATGGCCTACGGCATCCAGACCCGCTTAGAGCAAGAGGGCTACAACGCCCTTCTCCTTGGCAACACCATCGACAAGCTGGGCCTTTCCGATTACGCCAGTGCCTATCTCGCCGGCCGCGTCTGCGGCGTCGTCTTCATTGGGACCGAGAACCACGGCCCCGACGAGAAGAGCCTCAAGGTCCTCACGGCCGAGAAGGCCCCTCTCGTCGTCTTCGACTGCCAGGAAGAGGCCACGAGCTACAGCACCGTCGACTTCGACTACAAGGGCGGCGCAGAGCTCATCGTCACACAGGCCATCGAGAAGGCTGCAGAGAAGCCCGCGCGTCTCATCTACTTTCGCCCGCTCACCGACACCGCGCAGGAGCGCAAGCGCGAGGAAGGCGTGCGCGCCGCCTGTGAGAAGGCCGGCGTCCAGATGATCGTGCGCACCGCCCCTCTGGACGAGGACAACATGGAGATCTGGGACGCCCGCTACTCTGTGGGCAGCACCGAGGAGGGCCTGGCCTTGAACCTCGAGTTCTACTCCTGCGTCTCGCAGATCGTGAAGGAGCTCAAAGACGGCGACTTTGTGGTCTCGAGCTGGGCCACCTGGACCCACAGCTTCCGCAAGATCTCATCAAGCCTCGACAAGCCGCTCGACATCACCTACGTCGAGCTCGCCAACAACGGCGAGAGCTGGCGCGCGGCCGACTACTACACGCGCCTGCCCAACTACGAGGCGGGCGTCGCCTGCGCCGAGGAACTTCTCGCCCTCATACACTCCGGCGTGCCTTCGGCGCGTTCCATGAAGCTCACCAACATCGTCGAGGCGCCCACCGGCGCCGTACCCGTCAGCTGCTAATTGGCTCGGCCTGCCGCCAACGCCCCAGGCCAAAACAGGAGGGATTCAAAGATGTCGCTTGTTCCGCTTAAGCCCGTGCTGGACGCCGCCAGAAAGGGAGGCTACGCGCAGGGCGCCTTCAACGTCAACGCCGTGTGCCAGGCAAAGGCCGCCATCGAGGTCCACGAGATGCTGAGAAGCGCAGCGATCCTGCAGGGCGCCGATTTGGCCAACGCCTTCATGGGCGGGCGCGCCGACTTTGCCAACGGCACCACCGAGGACAAGATCCGCGGCGCCAAGAACATCGGCGACGCCGTCAAGAAGTACGCCGAGCACTCCCCCATCCCCGTGGTCCTGCACCTCGACCACGGCCGCGACATGGAGAGCGTCAAGGCCGCCATCGCGGGCGGCTACACCTCGGTCATGATCGACGGCTCTTCTTTGCCCTTTGACGAGAACGTCGAGCTCACGCGCGAGGTCGTGAAGTACGCGCACCCGCGCGGCGTCTCGGTCGAGGGCGAGCTGGGCGTGCTTGCCGGCGTGGAGGACCACGTCTTTGCCGCCTCGTCCACCTACACCAACCCGCTTTCGGCCGTCGAGTTCGTGCGCAAGACCAAGTGCGACGCGCTGGCCATCAGCTACGGCACCATGCACGGCCCCTCCAAGGGCAAGGACGTCAAGCTGCGCCGCGAGATCCCCATCGCCGTGCGCGAGTGCCTGGCGCACGAGGGCCTGGACTGCGCCCTGGTGAGCCACGGCTCGTCCACTGTTCCCGCCTACATCGTGCGCGAGATCAACGCGCTGGGCGGCAACATCCAAAACGCCTACGGCATCAGCCTGGCCGAGCTCAAGGCCGCCATCCCGGCTGGCATCAACAAGATCAACGTCGACACCGACATCCGCCTGGCCGTGACCCGCAACATGCGCGAGCTCTTTGCGCACCGCCCCGAGCTGCAAGAGAGCCCCTCGGTGGGCGGCGTCTACAAGCTCTTGCTCGAGCACCCCGAGAACCCCGACCCGCGCGCCTTCTTGCCCGCCATCTACGACACCGTGATGACCGGCGTCGTGCCCGATCAAGACACGGCAGACCTGGTGGCCGTCATCGAGGCGGGCGTCAAGGAAGCCATCGCGACCCTGATCGTCGAGTTCGGCAGCTTTGGCCACGCGCCCGACGTCGAGTGCGTGACCCTGGACCAGATGGCCGAGCGCTATCAAAAGGCCGGGATCTAACATGACCGCCGCAGACGGTCTTCTCATCGTCCACGGCGGCGGGCCCACCGCCGTCATCAACGCGTCGCTCTACGGCGCGGTCGACGAGGCCCTCAATGCGCCGCAGGTAGGACGCGTGCTCGGTGCCCTGGGAGGCGTCGACGGCATCCTCGAGGGGCGCTTCGTGGACTTCTCGACGGTAGGTGCCGCAGACCTTGCCCGCCTGCCCTTCTCGCCGTCTTCTGCCATCGGCACCAGCAGAAAGCCGCTTGAGGACGCCGACTACGCGCAGCTGGCGCGAGCCTTGGCCAAGCACGGCATCCGCTGGCTTTTGCCCACCGGCGGCAACGGCACGATGGACACCTGCGGCAAGATCTGGCGCGCCTGCAAGGACGCGGGCGTGGCCATCGACGTCGTGGGCATCCCCAAAACCATGGACAACGACATCGCCGTGACCGACCACGCGCCCGGCTTCGCGAGCGCCGCCCGCTACATGGCGGCCAGCGTCTCGGAGGTCTGCTGCGACGTGCGCGGGCTTCCCATCCATGTAGCCGTCGTAGAGGCCATGGGCCGCTCGGCGGGGTGGGTGACGGCCGCAAGCGTCATGGCAGACGAGTCCGGCGGCGGCGGCCCCGACCTCATCTACCTGCCCGAGCGCGACTTTGACCAGGCGCGCTTCCTCGACGACGTGCAAAGGCTTATCGACGAGAAGGGCTCGGGCGTCGTGGTGGTCTCGGAGGGCTTGCACGACGTGGCGGGCGTGCCCATTGCCCCGCCCCTCATGACGGTGGGCCGCGCCACGTACTTTGGCGACGTCTCGGCGCATCTCTCGCGCCTCATCATCTCTGAGCTTGGGTACAAGTCCCGCTCCGAGAAGCCCGGTCTTCTCGGCCGCGCCTCTATTGCTTGGCAAAGCGACGTCGACCGCGAGGAAGCCATCCGCTGCGGACGCGCCGCCGTGACCGCCGTGCTGGAGGGCGACTCGGGCAAGATGATCGGCATCAAGCGCGTGTCTGGCGACCCCTACGCCGTCGAGTACGTGCGCATCCCCATCGAGCAGGTCATGCTCGACGAGCGCTGCCTGCCCGACGCCTACATCAACGTCGCAGGTAACGGTGTGACCGACGAGTACCGCGCGTGGCTGCGGCCCCTTTTGGGCGAGCCGCTGCGCAAGTTCACGAGCTTCGTCTAACCGCCGCGCCGCCCACGCGACCCCAACTTGAAAGAAGGCCCCATGAAGCACATCTTCCTCAACCTCAAGCGCTTTGACATCACGCCCGAGCTGGGCGGCGTTAACCGCCTGGCCGCCCCCGCCCAATGGGGCCAGGCCGTCACCTCTCAGATCAAGGCAGTAGCCGAGAAGTACGCCGACGTCGCCGAGTTCGCCGCCTTTCTCCCCGAGGCCCAGCTTGTGGGCGCCGTGGCAGGCGCCGCCGGCTCGCCCCTGGGCTGCGGCAGCCAAAGCGTCCACACCAGCGACACCGCACCCGGCGGCAACTTTGGCGCCTTCACCAGCCTGCGCACGGCCAACTCCGTGGCCCAGCTGGGCTGCGGCTGGACGCTGATCGGCCACTGCGAGGAGCGCATGTACCTGCGCTCCGTCATGGGCGAGACGGGCGCCGCCCCGGCAGACATCGAGGCCGCGGTCAACCGCATCCTCAACCGCGAGGTCAAGTGCGCCCAGGCCGCGGGCCTCAAGGTCCTCTTTTGCATGGGCGAGCGCTCCGAGGAGGTCGACCAGTGGGAAGACGTCCTTTCCACCCAGGTCAGCCGCGGGCTTGAGGGCGCCGACCTTGCCGGCGTCCGCGTGGCCTACGAGCCCGTCTGGAGCATCGGCCCCGGCAAGACCCCGGCAGACGCCCCCTATATCCAAAAGGTCGCCCGTCTCATCAAGGCGACGGTTCCCGGCGTCGACGTCGTCTACGGCGGCGGCCTTAAGGCCGACAACGCCCAGATGCTCGCCTCCATCCCCGAGATTGACGGCGGCCTTATCGCCCTCACGCGCTTCTCCGGAGAGATCGGCTTCTACCCGCAGGAATACGCCCAGATCGTCGACCTCTACCTCAACGCCTAAAACCCACGCCCCGCGCGCCCGCGCACTTCTCGCCAAACAGAAAGGAACCCCATGAGACTTGAATTCGAGTACGGCACCGGCAAGATGGCCGCAGACCTCCCCGACACCACCGACGTCTTCATCACCGGCGAGACGGTCAAGGACCCCGAGTGCCTGCCCCAGGACTGGGACAGCCTCTACAACGCCACCCTCGAGAGCATCCGTAACCCCATTGGCATGGAGCCGCTGGCCGACCTTGCCCACCCCGGCGCCAAGGTCGTCATCGTCATCCCCGACATCGTGAAGGGCGGCACGCAGCCCACCTCCCACCGCCGCGTGGCGATTCGCGCCTGCTTGGACGAGTTGTTTGCCAACGGCGTCCACCACAGCGACGTCCTTCTCCTCTTCTCCAACGGCCTGCACCCCCGCACGACCGACGCCGAGGCGCGCCAGATCCTGGGCGACGACCTCTACAACGAGTTCAAGTCCACCAACCAGATCGACTCCCATGACTCCGAGAACTACGACAACCTGGTTGACCTTGGCTACACCCCGCAGGGCGACCACGTGATCATGAACAAGATGGTCTACGAGTCCGACATCGCCATCTTGATCGGCCACACCCAGGGCAACCCCTACGGCGGCTACTCGGGCGGCTACAAGCACTGCGCCACCGGCATCACCCACTGGCGCTCCATCGGCGCCCACCACGTGCCCGCCGTCATGAGCCGCCCCGACTTCGTGCCCGTCTCGACCTCGAGCCTCATGCGCGACAAGTTCGACCAGCAGGGCATGTTCATGGAAGAGAAGATGGGCAAGAAGTTCTTCTGCTGCGACGCCGTGCTGGACACCTGGTCTCGCCAGATCGAGATCAACTCCGGCTGGGCTGCCGAGATGCAGCCCATCGCCTGGAAGACGGCCGACAAGCGCACCTACGTGCACTGGGCCGAGAAGAAATACGACATCGTGGTCATGGGCATGCCCACCAAGTTCCACTACGGCGACGGCATGGGCACCAACCCAATCCAGATGATGCAGGCCGTATCTGCCCAGGTCATCCGCCACAAGCGTATCTTGTCCGACCACTGCGTCTTTGTCATCGCCAGCTACTGCGACGGCTGGTTCCACGACGAGCGCTGGCCCTACCTGCGCGAGCAGTGGGAGCTGTGGCAGTCCGACAAGATGAACACCCTGGACGAGATGATCAAGTACGGCGAGTACTTTGCCACCAACGAGGAGTACATCCGCAAGTACCGCTTTGCCGGCGCCTTCCACCCCTTCCACGGCTTTAGCATGATGACCTGCGGAAACCTCGCCGAGAAGTACCTTTCTGCCACCTACATCGTGGGTGCGCAGAAGCCCGGCATCGCCCGCACGATGGGCCTTAAGACCCGCCCGACCTTCGAGGAGGCCATCGCCGACGCCACGCGCAAGTACACCGACGGCAACCCCAACATCCTGGCCCTTCCCGGCGCCTACGTCTCGGCCGTGCCGCACCTGTGCATGAAGGACCCGTCGCAAAACAGCCACTTCCGCGACGATGCGCCCGCGCACCCCTGCGGCTGCTAGTACAACGTTGTAGCTAATCCCCCCAACCGGCGTCCGCGCACCTGCGGGCGCCGGTTTTGAAAAGGAGCGCCCATGATCGCCCTCGACTACAGCCACGCCAGCAAGTTCTTCTCGGCACCCCAACTGCAAGAAATGGCCTGCGCCCATGCAGACGCCCTGGCCACCTGTGCCGCGGGCGAGCCGCGCTATGCGGACAGCCTGGGCTGGTTGTCTGTCGACGAATGGGCCGGCGAGAAGACCCTCGAGCAGGTCAAGGCCATGGCGGCCCGCTACCAGTCGATTGCCGATACCTTTGTGATCATCGGCGTCGGGGGCTCCAACAACGCCGCGCGCTCGGTCATCGAGGCGCTGCGGCCGCACGGCATGCGCATCGTCTACGCGGGCAACACCCTCTCGGCCCAGGCCTTGAACCTCATGCTGGCGTCCCTCGAGGGCCACGACGTCGTAATCGACTGCATCGCCAAGAACTTCGAGACCCTGGAGCCGGGCAGCTCCTTTAGGCTTCTACGCCAGTGGCTGGTGGCCAAGTACGGTGCCGAGGAGGCCTCCCGCCGCATCGTGTGCTGCGGCACCATCGGTTCGTCCCTTGACGCCCTGGCAACCGAGCAGGGCTACGCCTTCGTGCCCTTTGCCACCAACGTAGGAGGCCGCTATACCGCGCTCACCGCCGTGCACCTACTCCCCTTGGCCTGCGCCGGAGTTGACGTGGACGCCCTGGTCGCAGGCGCACGTGAGATGGAGGCCCTCTGCCGCCAGACGCCCGTCGCGCACAACGACGCCCTTCTCTACGCCTGCGCCCGCATGCTCTTGTGGGACAAGGGTTACCGCGTCGAGCTCTTGAGCTTCTTCGAGCCCCGTTTTCGCTGGTTTAGCAAGTGGTGGGAGCAGCTCTTCGGCGAGTCGGAGGGCAAGTGCGGCCGCGGCCTCTTTCCCGCCAGCGCCGAGTACTCCGAGGAGCTCCACAGCCTGGGCCAGTATGTCCAGGACGGCACGCACCAGCTCTTCGAGACCTTCATCGACCTTGTGGAGCCCACCGACCTCGACAGCCTTGTCCTAGGCCCCACAGACGTCCCAGACGGCTTTGGCTACCTCGACGGCACCGACTTCTGGGACATCAACAAAGCGAGCTTCTCAGCCACCCGTGAGGCCCACGCAGGCACCCTGCCGGTCCTTACCCTTGAGGTCGACAGCGCAGACGAGCGCCACCTTGGCATGCTCTTCTACTTCTTTGCCTTCTCGTGCTATCTCTCGGCCACCCTCATGGGCCTCAACCCCTTTGACCAGCCCGGCGTCGAGGCCTACAAGCAGCTTATGTTTAAGACACTGAGAAGATCCCAGTAAAGCGCGCAAAGTTATACACGCAGATGCAGATGATGAGCACCAAGGCAAACAGGTAGGTCCTGTCGATGGTCTTAGAGCTCACCTTGCGTGCGATCTTGCGACCTACGACCGAGCCCGCGACCGCGGCCACGCACATGCCCACAAGCGCCACAGGCGCAAACTCGGGCAGGCCGCCCAAGACCAGCGAGTAAATCAAGCTCGCCGTCTGCGAGAACGCGATGATAAAGAGCGACGCCTGAGCCGCCGGCTTGGTGTCCATCGCAAAGAAGAACGTGAGGATTGCCAGATTAAACGGCCCGCCGCCAATACCCAAAAACGACCAAAGCGCGCCAGCCACAAACCCAATGACCGCCTTAGCCACCGAGCTTTGCACGTCTAACGAAGACACGCTGTCGCGCTTGACCGTATAAGCAAACACCAGAGCGGTCAAGACAATCAAGATGACGGCCTGCACCGCGCCGACCAACTCAGCATCCGAGAAGACCGATTTGCCCAGGTAGTTAAAGGTCATCTTGCCCGCGACGCCGCCAACGGCCGAGCCCAGCGCCAGCGGTAGCATACTCTTGACGTTGACCGTCGAGGTCTTGGACACAGCGTTTTGGGTCAACGTTGCAAGCGACATCGTGAGCACCGAGACGCTCGACAAAAACGAGACCGTGGCCACCGGCATGATTCCCATGGCATCGACCACCGGCTTGATAATGACCCCGCCCCCGATCCCGCACAAAGGACCCAGCAACGAGGCGAGAAACGCAACGAGAAAAACAAGCAAAATAGCCGGCGAGAAACCCATAGACAAGATGCTCCAAAGCTGCAGACAACCAGTAACAAACCTCATCGTAGCAGCTTAACCGCACTTAATCGTTAAACCCATCTATACGAAAAAGGACCCTCTCCCCGGTTACGGGGAAAGGGTCCTTGGCGTTCTTCAAACAACGAAACGCCCCAAGGTGGTCAGCGGCGTCCTGCTCTCCCACGGACTGACT
>CAVKOL010000049.1:0-14941 GCA_963658035.1 Bacteroidaceae bacterium | reverse complement strand
TGCATGCGGACTCCTAACCGGACGCCGAAGCGTCCAACTATTCGTCCGGACCCCCCATATCGTTCCGACAACCCCTTAAACGTGCAAATTCACGCCCCAGCGCTTCCGACAACCCCGCAAACGTAAAACCTGAGAAGCCCAATTTTCCGACAACCCTGCAAACGTAAAAAAGACCCGCCCGGACGGATCCGGACGGGCCTCGCGCGCTTCTATGCGGCTAGCTTGGAACTAGTTCCAACCCTTGCCGTCGGAGCCAAACTCGCAGATGAGCTCCTTGGTGCGGGTGACGATGGCGTCGCGGCCGGGCTTGAGGAGCTTGCGGGGGTCGTAGCCCTTGCCCTCGAGGTCCTTGCCGGCCTCGATGTACTCGCGGGTGGCCTTGGCAAAGACGACCTGGAGATCGGTGTTGACGTTGATCTTGGAGATGCCCAGGGAGACGGCCTTCTGGATCTGGTCAACGGGGATGCCGGTGCCGCCGTGGAGGACGAGGGGCAGGTCGCCGGTGAGGGCCTTGATCTCGCTCAGACGGTCGAAGGAAAGGCCGGCCCAGTTCTCGGGGTAGAGGCCGTGGATGTTGCCGATGCCGCAGGCCAGGAAGTCGACGCCCAGGTCGGCGATGGCCTTGCACTGCTCGGGGTCGGCAAGCTCGCCGTTGGAGGCGACGCCGTCCTCGACGCCACCGATGCCGCCGACCTCGGCCTCGACGGAGATGCCCTTGGCGTGGGCGATCTTCACGATCTCGGCGGTGCGCTTAAGGTTGGTCTCGAAATCGGCCTCGTGGGAGCCGTCGTACATAACGGAGGTGAAGCCGGCCTCGATGCAAGCAAGGGCCTGCTCGTAAGAGCCGTGGTCGAGGTGCAGGGCAACGGGGACGGTGATGTTCTTGTCCTCGACGAGCTGCTTGACCATGTCGGCAACGATCTTGAAGCTGGTCTGCCACTTAGCGGCGCCGCCGGTGCACTGGATGATCAGCGGGGACTGGAGCTCCTCGCCGGCATCAAGGATGGAAGAGGCCCACTCAAGGTTGTTGGTGTTGAAAGCACCAATGGCGTAGTGGCCCTTCTCGGCGGACTGGAGCATAGCGGTTGCGTTAACGAGCATTTTGTAATACCTCCATTTAACGAAAACACAAGAACCAATCGGTACGCGTACATATTACCCCGCCAAGCGGCGAGAAATACCATGAATTGGCTGGATTACGAAACCAGTTTCGCATGTACCCAACAAATCGTTCATACAACCTTCCTTATTTTATCTAAGGAGGGCGGCTAGAATCAGTGCGGGAACAAACTTCTGCCGTCAATTTTGGAAAGGAAGAACATGGAGCGTAAAAACGCCTGGAAATCCTACTCGGCCGAGCAACTGGACAGCCTGCACTACCTGTGCGAGGGCTACAAGTCCTTTATCTCGGACAACAAGACCGAGCGCGAGTGCTGCGCCGCCGCCGTCGACATGGCCCGCGAGGCCGGCTACGTCGACCTTGCCGAGAAGATCGGCGCCGGAGAGGCATTGAAGCCCGGCGACAAGGTCTACGCCGTCAACCGCGGCAAGGCCCTCATGCTGGTGAACCTGGGCACTAAGCCGCTTGAGCAGGGCGTGAACATCCTGGGCGCCCACATCGACTCGCCGCGCATGGACGTCAAGCAAAACCCGCTCGAGGAGAAGAGCGACCTTCTCACCTTGGACACCCACTACTACGGAGGCATCAAGAAGTACCAGTGGGTGACGATCCCCTTGGCCATCCACGGCGTCGTGGCCAAGAAGGACGGCTCGGTCGTCAACGTCAACGTGGGCGAGGACCCGGCCGACCCGGTGTTTTGCGTCTCTGACCTGCTGATCCACCTGTCGCGCGAGCAGCTTACCAAGGAGGCCTCCAAGGTCATCGAGGGCGAGATGCTCGACGTCATCGTGGGCGGCCGCCCTGTGGTGGTCGATGCCGAGGGCGACTCCGCGGCAGACGAGAAGGACCTGGTCAAGAAGGGTGTCCTGGGCATCCTGGAAGAGAGCCTGGGCATCGACGAGGAGGACCTTCTCTCTGCCGAGCTCGAGGTCGTGCCCGCCGGCGCCGCCCGCGACCTGGGTTTCGACCGCTCGATGGTTTTGGGCTACGGCCAAGACGACCGCTCCTGCGCCTACACCAGCCTGGTCGCGCAGCTTGACGAGGCGCAAGTCGAGCGCACCGCGGTGACGCTGCTGGTCGACAAGGAAGAGATCGGCTCGGTGGGCGCCACCGGCATGCAGAGCCGCTTCTTCGAGGACACCATGGCCGAGGTCCTGGAGCTTGCCGGCGCTCACGGCGAGCTGGCCCTTCGCCGCTGCCTGGCCGCCAGCGACATGCTTTCGAGCGACGTCTCGGCGGGCTTTGACCCCACCTTCGCATCTGCCTTCGAGGCAAAGAACGCCAGCTACCTGGGCCGCGGCCTTACCTTCAACAAGTTCACCGGCTCGGGCGGCAAGTCCGGCTCCAACGACGCCGACGCCGAGTACGTGGCCAAGATCCGCCGCATCATGGACGAGGAGGGCGTCGCTTGGCAGACCGCCGAGCTGGGCCGCGTCGACGTGGGCGGCGGCGGGACCATCGCCTATATCCTGGCCCTTTACGGCATGAACGTCATCGACTGCGGCGTGCCCGTGCTGTCCATGCACGCGCCGTGGGAGATCACGAGCAAGGCCGACCTCTTTGAGGCCTACCGCGGCTACCGTGCCTTCCTCAAGCTGGCATAAGGGGCGGTTTCGCGGCCCCTGGGCGCGCCCGTTTTTCAAAAACGCGACAAGTCTGCCAACGAAATTGATTTGGCCGAGTATCAAGGCGATTTGCAAAAGAAAACCCGCAGGTCAGAAGCCTGTGGGTTTTCTTTATACTCGGCAAGTTCGTGTTCGTTGGCAGACTTGTCGCGTTTTTGATTTTGAGAGCCGTCTTCCCTACCCCAAAAGGGTCAAAACCTCGCGCTTGGCAGCCAGAAACGCGCCGCTCAGCTCAAAACGCTCCTCCAAAGCCGCACCGGCGCCCACGTGGTCGACCGCGACCTGCCCGGCGACGGTCGAGGGCACCCCGCCGCGCGGGTCGCCGGCCAAGACGTAGACGCGGTCGGCCATATAAACCGCCTCGTCCACATCGTGGGTGATCACAACCGAGGCCAGGCCCAGCTCGCGGGCCATGTCGCAGTACCAGCGGCGAATGTCGGTGCGGGTCAAGGCGTCCAGCGCGCTAAACGGCTCGTCGAGAAGAACGACGTCGTTGCCCATAAGGTAGGTGCGCAGAAAAGCCGCGCGCTGGCGCATGCCGCCAGAAAGCTCGCTCGGCCACTTGTTCTCGCAGCCGGCAAGGCCAAAACGCTCGAACAGCGGCAGGGCCTGGGCGCGGGCCTCGGCCTTCTTCGTCCCGGCCAACACCAGCGGCAACGAGACGTTGTCAACAATAGTGCGGCTGGGCAGCAACAGGTCCTTTTGCAGCATGTACGAGACCTTGCCCGGCCGCGCCCCCAGGTCCTTGCCGTGCAAAAGCACGCATCCCTCCTGCGGGGCCAAAAGACCAGACAGCGCGTGCAAGATGGTGGTCTTGCCGCAGCCCGACTTGCCCACGATGCACACCGTCTGCCCGCGCTCGACGCAAAGGTCGATGCCGCGAACAACCACCTGATCGGCAGCCCATCCGCAGGTCAACCCGCGCGCCTCAAGCACCGGCGCCGCGGCCGTCCCGTCGTTCTTCTCGCTTGCCATAACAGTTAGATCCCTTATGCGTTGAGGTAGCTCAAGTCGTAGCCCGCGTCAACGTCGAGCTTATTCTCGACCAGCGAGTTGTCGTTCAACCAGCCAAAGTAGTTGGCCCAGCGGTCCTTGTCGATGACGCCCCAGCTCTCGGCCTCGGCGGTGTACTCGCCGGCCAGGAAGGCGGCGGAAGCCGAGATAAGATCGGCGTCCAGCTCGGGGACCTCCTCGCACAAGATCTTGGCGGCTTCCTCGGGCTTCTCGACGGCAAACTCGTAGCCCTTCTTGACCGCGCGCATGAAGGCCTTCGCGACCTCGGGGTTGGCCTCGGCGTACTCGGTGTTGGCGGCGATCACCGGGGTGTAGAAGTCAAAGACGTCGTCCATGTCCTTGAAGCTAAAGTAGTTGATGTCGTAGCCCTGGATCTTGGCGTTCTGGACCGCCCAGCCCTCGTAGACCCACACGCAGTCGTACATGTTGGACTTGAGGCCCATGACGTCGTCGTCCACGCTGTAGGGCACCATCGACAGCTTAGAGAAGTCGCCGCCGTCCGACTCCATGATCTGCTTGATCGTGGCCTGCTCAACCGCCATGTCCCAGGTGGTGTAGACGTGGTTTTCCATCTCTTTGGCGCGCGTGATGTTGTCGGCGGCGCGGCTCATGATACCCGAGGTGTTGTGCTGGATGACGGCGGCCACGGCCTCAAGGCCGGTGTTGCCCGCGTCGTAGGCGGCCGCGATGTAGTCCTGGTACGAGATGCCAAACTGCGCCTGGCCGGTGCCGATGGCGCCCTCGGCGGTACCGTCGGCGGGCTGGACGATGGTGACGTCCAAACCTTCCTCGTCAAAGAAGCCCTGGTTCTTGGCCACATAGACGCCGGTGTGGTTGGTGTTGGGGGTGTAGTCCAGGCAGAAGGTCAGCGCGGTCTTCTGGGCGCTGGCGGACGTGCCGGACGCAGACGACACGCCATCGCCGGACGCGCTGCCGGACCCGCCGCAGCCCGCAAGCACCAGCGTGGCCGCCGCGGCAAACGAGCCGCCCACAAAGGCGCGGCGAGAAAGGCCGGCGGCGCAGTACTGCGAGAAGTTACGGTTCTTATCCATTGTCAATCATTCCTTTCGGCACGCTTCCAAGGCATGCAGATGTTCTGGAGGACGTCGACCGCCTTCATGAGCAGCAAGGACAAGGCCGACGTGATGATTATGACCGCGAACATGCGGTCGTACTCAAAGTTCTTGCGCACGCGCGTCATGTAGACGCCCAGGCCGGTGAAGCCGCCCAGCCACTCCGAGATGACGGCGCCCACGATGGCGTAGGTCGCGCTGATCCGCAGGCCGCTAAAGAACTGGTCTGCCGCGGCCGGCAGCTTGGCGTAGCGAAAGATCTGCCACTCGGTGGCGTTCATGGTGCGCAAAAGGTCGATCTGGTCGGGGTCGACCGATCTAAAGCCGCTGGCCAAAGCCACCGTGACCGGGAAGAACGTGGTCAAGATGACGAGAAGGACCTTGGGCAAAAGGCCGTAGCCAAACCACAGGACCAAAAGCGGCGCGATGGCCACTGTGGGGATGGTCTGGCTCACCGTGAGCAGCGGGTCGAAGGCCAGGTAGAAGGTCTCGAACTTGTCCATGAGCACGGCAAAGATGAAGCCCACGGCAACGCCTATGGCCAGGCCCAGCGCGGCCTCGGCCAGCGTGGTCCACATGTGCGACATCAACAGCGAGAAGTCCCCGGCAAGCGCGGCGACGACCTCGACGGGGCTGGGCAGCATAAAGTTTGGAACCAACCCGGCCGAGCAGACGGCCTGCCACACGGCGAGAAGCGCGCAAACGGCGCAGACGGGTGCCACGACCTTCTTAGGCGGCATGTGCATGGCGCCGCGCCCCTACGCGACGTTTGCCGAGGTGTGGGCGAACTCCGGGTCGCCGGGGTGGTACTTGCCCACCTTGCGGTCGGTCGAGAGCACGTCGCCGTTGGGCTTGAAGTTGATCTTGGCGTAGGTCATGACGTGCTTGCAGCCGTTGGCCGCGCCCACCAGCTGGCAGTTCTTCAAGATCTCCATGCACTTGTCGTAGTCGCCCTCGATGGCGGTCTCGAAGGGGCCCACAAAGTAGTCGATGCCCGTCGAGTCGATGTAGGCGATCACGGCGTCCACGGCGTCGCACGTGGCGTCGTCGTCTGCCGCGTCCATCGGCAGGTACTGGATAGCAATTGAGCAGTTCAAGTTCGCTCCTTCCCGCGCGGACGAGCCACGCCGCGCTTCCGGGCACCAAAAAAGGCGCCCACGTCGATTACGTAGGCGCCCCAAGCGAGCGAGCTTATTGGTTCCTACGCCGGCATTACCCGGATCAGGTCGACGGTCAGGGTCGCGTAGGTGGACCCACTCTCAGCCGGCGTGCGCCAGCCCCCGTTTTGCGTGTGCTAGTGTAGCACGTAAAACGCCCAGGCAGCGAGAAGAACTTCTCGGTGCCTGGGCGCGTGCGGTTTTCTGCCCCCTTGCGTCAGCTCCCCTACTTGAGCTCGGGCCAGAACTCCTTGTTGGCCTCGATCATCTCGTCTAGGACCTCCTTGGCCACGGTCATGGACGGCACGGTCTTGTTGAGGGTGAAGGCCTGCAGGACCTTCTCGTAGGAGCCCTCGATGGTGCCCTCGACCACCAGCTTCTCGGAGTTGAGCTGCTGCATCATGAGGCCCTGCTGGAACAGCGGGATGTTGTCGCGAGAAATGACCTCGGGGCCGTTTTTGCCAATGTAGGCGGGCAGCTCGACCATGGCGTCGTAGGGCATGTTGGGGATGGCGCCCTTGTTCTGGCAGATCACCAGGAAGCGCTGCTTGGTGTCGTTTTTAAGGGCGATCGCCAGGTCGGCGATCCAATCGCCGTGGCTGCCCGCGTAGAAGGTCGACTCGTCGATCTGGCCGGTGGCCTCGTAGCGGTCGATGCCGTCGAAGAGGTTCTTCTCGCGCGTCTCCTCGACCTCGTTGGCGCGGGTGCGATCGGGGTTGGAGTGCTCGACGAACTCCTTTTGCTGCAGGTAGTAGTTGAGGTAGGTGTTGGGCAGGTACTCGGGGAAGAGCTCCATGATCTCGTAGACGCCCTTCCACACGTAGTACCAGCTGCCCTTGGTGTGGCGGTTCTGCTCGGCCGCGGGCTTCTCGCCGCCGGCCGCCGCATCGCTGTCCTCACCCGTGGGCTTCTTGGCGATAAGGGCGCCCATGTTCTTGAGATACGAGTCCGGCAGCAGGATCTGGTGCTCCTTCACGTACTCGCGCAGCTGCGGCAAGATCTCGGTGCCCTTGTGGCGGATCGACGTGAACCACCCAAAGTGATTGAGTCCAAAGTAGTCGTACTCGACGTCTTTCTTGTTGATCTCAAGCGCCGCGCACACCACGTCGATGATCGCGATGGGCATGTCGCAGATGTTGATGATGCGGGCGTTGGGGCGAAGGACCCGGCACCCCTCCGAGACGATCGCCGCGGGGTTGGAGTAGTTGAGGATCCAGTAGTCCTTGTTGGCGTAGCGCTCCACGTCGTCGATGAGCTCGACCATGGGGAAGATCGTGCGCATGCCATAGGCCAGGCCGCCGCAGCCGCAGGTCTCCTGGCCCACGCAGCCGTGACGCAGGGGGATCTTCTCGTCTTGCTCGCGCATGCGGTAGCCACCCACGCGCATCTGGGCAAACACAAACGAGGCCCCGGTAAACGCGGTCTTCTTGTCCGTCGTGACCGTGAGCTTGATGTCCAGGCCCAAGTCCTCGTGCAAGATCCAGTCGACCAGGACGCCCACCTTGCGCTGGCGCTCCTCGTCGATATCGTACAGGCGGATCTCGTCGACCTCAAGCTCGTCCTTGCGCAGTGCGATGGACTTGACGATGCCGGGCGTGAAGGTAGAGCCGCCGCCCGCGAGCGTGATAACCATTGAGGGATGCTCCTCTCTTAGCTTTCTTTAAAGGGTTTCCAGGGCGTTCTCGACCTTGTCGCGCATCTCGGCGACCTTCATGCCGTAGATGATCTGGATGTCGGTACCGCTCTTGTTGATGCCGCTGTTGGGAACGCGGTTGATCAGGTCCTCGTCGATCTTGGACTCGTCCTTCACGGTCACGCGCAGGCGAGTGAAGCAGTTCTCGAGGGCCTCGATGTTGTCCTTGCCGCCCAGGCCGGCGATGAGGTCGAGAAGGGCCGCGTCGGCGTCGCCGGATGCCGCGGGCTTCTCGCCGCCTGCCGCAGCGACCGTCTCGGCGCCTGCGCCCTGGCCCTCGGCCAGTGCCACCGCGTCCTCGGTCTCCTCCTCGCGGCCCGGCGTGTGAAGGTTGAGCTTCTTGATAAGGAAGGTGAACAGGAAGAAGTACAGCGCGGCATTAGCGACGCCAAGCACAAACATGACGGGCCAGTTGGTCTTCTCGACGCCCAAGACAAGGTTCGAGACCACGATGTTCACGATGCCGCCCGAGGTAGAGGCCGGGACCGACAAGACCTTGAGAAGGACCAGGAAGATGCCGGACAAGATGGAGTGGATGACAAACAGGACGGGCGCCGCAAAGACAAAGAGGAAGTCCATGGGCTCGGTGATGCAAGACAGGATGGCGGTCACGATCAAGGGGATGATGGCGGCCTTGGTCTTCTCTTTGTTCTGCTTATAGGCGGTCACGATAAAGGCCAGGCCAATGCCGATGTAGGGCCACAGGTTGTTGAAGGTGTAGGAGTTGTAGTAGGTGCTGTCGGAGAAGGGCTGGCCGGTCATGGACATCTCGATCATGCGCACGGGGTAGGCGCCGGCATAGACCGTCTCGCCCACGGCCAGCGAGCCGCCCACGTCAGAGAACTGGAACGGCGCGTAGATGAGGTGGTGCAGGCCGGTGGGGACAAGCAGCTTGTTGAGCATGCCGTAGATAAACAGGCCAAAGTTGCCGGAGTCCTTGATAAGGGTGGCCAGAGAAGAGATGGCGCCCTGGACGGGAGGCCAAATGACGCAGAAGGCCGCGCCCATGACCCACGAGACCACGATCATGATCAAGAACGGGAAGCGCACGCCCGAGAACATGGAAAGCGCCACGTTGAACTGCTTGTTAGAGAACTTGTTGAAGATGGCGCCGGTGACGCAGCCAATGATGATGCCGCCAAAGACGCCGGTGTCCAGGACCTGGATGCCCATGACCGTGGACTGGCCGGTGCCGGTGAGGCCCAGCATGCCCGAGGCCTCGGCAAGCGCGTCGGTGGCCGAAAGCGTGATGTTGTTGGCCTCAAGGAAGAGGAAAAACGACATCAGGGCAATAAGAGAGGCGTGGCCCTTGTTCTTCTTGGCCATGGCGCCGGCGATGCCCACGCAAAAGATGATGGCCAGGTTGTTGATGAGAAACATCAGCGAGTTGTAGATGATCTTGCCCACCGTGGCCAAAGGCCCGGACTGCAGGACCGGCACCATCGCGGTGATGGTCGAGTTGGTAAGGACAATACCTAGGATAAGCAGGATGCCCGCGACCGACAGATACATCAACGGTTGAACTATCGACTTGGCAAAAGTTTCGAGAGCGCTCTTAGCGCCGCCCTTCTTAGACGTGCTCATGGTTCCTCCTTCTTATTTCCTTGTCTGTGCGCAGGCGAGGGCCTGGCTCGCCGCGCGGTTATGCTTGGGGTCCAGGCTCCCCAAGCAGGTTGACGATGTGGTAGGCCAGATAGCTCTTCTCGGCATCTGTCACATGCACCGAGAAGGTCTTCTGCAGGTGATTCGATATCTGCAAGGCGCACCCAAAGGCGCGCGGGAAATCGTGGGCCGCCAGCGAGAAGAGCGCGTCGTTTGCGACCTGCCCGGCATTGGGGTCAAGGGCTCGCTGGGCAAAGAACTGCAGGTGGCGCAGGAAGCGCTCGTAGGCAAGCGAGGTCTTGTCCAAGGCCACGCCGTAGTAGGCCGCGACGATGTTCATGACGTCGCGCACCAGCTCGACCGAGACGATCAGGCGGTCGGCGCGCTGGCGCATGGTCGAGTTCACGATGTGCAGGGTGATGAAGCCCTGCTCCTCTTGACTCACGCGCACGCCCGTGTAGCTCTCGATGATCTGGGCGGCGCGGGCGGCCAGGGCAAACTCCTTGCGGTAGAAGCCGCGAATCTCGGGCAGCAAGGGGTTGTCGCAAACGATGCCCTGCTTCTCGCGCTCGAGGGACAGGCTAATGTGGTCAGCCAGGGCGATCACGATACCGTCGTCGATGTTGGGGTCAAGGTCTTGCCGCAGCATCTGGGCGATTTCCTCGGCGATGACCAGGTAGACGGTGGGGATGGACTGGATGAGCTTCTCCATGCGGGACAGCGCCGTCTCGTCTTGAGCCGAGCCGCGCAGGTCGTAGGTCTTCTCGACAAGGGAGGGGTCGACGTCGTCCCCGGCGTGGCGCCCAAAGCACAGGCCGCGGCCAATGACGATGACCTCGGCGCCGTCGTCTGCCGTGGCCATGGCGACGTTGTTGTTGAACACTCGCTTGATCTGCATGGGCCTTGCCTCCCCTCCCGGTGCCGCGACTACTTGGAAAGCCAGATGACGGGCTCGCCCGCAGATACCGGCCCTGCGGCGCGTTCACGCACAGAGGTCGCGGCGGGGCGCTCGCACACGACACAGAAGGTCGTGGGGTCAAGACCTGCTTTCTCGACGGCGAGAAGATCGACGTCAACCACAGGCTGGCCCGCCTCAACATGATCGCCCTGGGCGACAAGGGCGGTGAAACCCTCGCCCTTTAGGCTCACGGTGTCGATACCGATGTGCACGATGACCTGGGCCTCGTTTGCGTCGGCGCAGATTGCCAGGGCATGCGCGGTGGGAAAAAGGGCTACGACCGTGCCCGTGACAGGCGCTTTGATGTGGCCGTCGGCAGGCACGACAGCAATGCCGTCGCCCATCGAGCGCGACGAGAAGGCGGCGTCGGCGGTGTTCTCAAGGGCAACCAGGGTTCCCAAGACGGGAGAGAGGATTTCAAACGAGGCCGAGGCAGCAGCGTCGTTGCCCTTGTCTGCCTTGCCCATGAAACGCGAGAAGAGACCCATGTTTTTCTCCATAAAAAATGAACCCACCAAAAGCCGAGGAACGCCGCTTGCCACGGACATTCTCTCAAAGACTTTGGTTAGGCCCATATCGTGTACGGATAAGGTCACCTTCCGCATTTCTTTAAGTGTTGCCATAGTACGCCCTGCCGCCGCAAAACGAATCCCTTTGGCGGCAAACGGTTTCAATACGGCAATAAACGGCGGCAATGTTACGTCTTGAAAAAGGGGCTTGCCCAATACCCAGGTATCAGACAAGCCCCAAAATTGCAGCTATATGGCGGCGGCGAGAAGACCTTCTCGGCGCCCCTTACGCAGCCTTGAGCAGGACCGAGCGGATGATCGCGGCGACGTCGTTGTAGGCGTTGATGACCATCTCCATGCGGTCGAAGATGCGCAGCCAGGTCACGGCGTACTTGCCGTCGGGCGAGATGTCGTCGTCGTGGAACAGGCGGCGCAGGGCGTTTTGATAGACGGTGTCGCCCTCGTCCTCGATGTCGTCGACAGCGCGGGCCTTCTCCATCACGGGCTCGGGGGCCTTGTTGTAGTTGGGGAGCAGGTTCATCATCTCCTGCAGCTCCTTGGCGGCGCGCACGGTGAGGTCGGCAAACTGCTCGGCCTCGACGCGGTTGTCGCTGATGTTAAAGAGGTCCAGGCGCAGGGTCACGCCGTACATGGCGTCGACCACGTTGTCCAGGGCCAGGGCCAAGTCCGAGATGTCCTCGCGGTCGATCGGGGTGATGAACGAGGTGTAGAGCTTGCCCATGATGGTCTTCACGCGGTCGTCGCAGTTGGTCTCGTGGACCTTCATCTGCGGCACACGGGGCATGGACTCGGGGAAGCTGTGGATGATGCCGGCGTACTCGTCGGCGGCCTCGACGATCTGGGCCGAGAACTCCTTGAGCAGGGTGTAGAACTCGTCTTCTTTCTTCATGCGTGCCATGCGGGGCTCCTTCTTTGGGTTGGTCTGTTGGTGAGACGGGCGGACTAAAACGTTTGGGTTGACGCGCGGTTGCGCTTAGAAGATCACGAGGAAGAGCTTGGCCAGGACATAGCCGATGATGCCGCAGCCGGGGAAGGTGAAGATCCAGGTGAGGACCATCTCTTTGCAGACGCCCCAGTTGACCGAGCGCACGTCCTTGGCGGCGCCGGCGCCCATAATGGCCGCGGTCTTGGTGTGGGTGGTCGAGACGGGAAGGCCGGTCACGGTGGCGATAAACAGCGACACGGTGGCCGAGATGGACGCGGAGAAGCCCTGGTACTTGTCGAGCTGGACCATCTCCATGCCCACCTTCTTGATGATCTTCTTGCCGCCGATGGCGGTGCCGATGGCCATCACGCCGGCGCACAGGACCTCGATCCACAGGGGGAAGCCGCCCATGTCGCTCACGCTCTTGCCCAGGGACAAGGCGATGGCGAGCATTGCGGTGGACATGAACTTCTGGCCGTCCTGCGCGCCGTGCATCAAGGCGACGCCCGCCGCACCGGCGATCTGCATCTTGCCAAAGAAGTTGTTGGCGCGGCGGCGGTCGGCGTTCTTGCAGGCGATGGGGATGATCTTGGCGATCACCCAGCCGGCGATGTAGCCCAAGACGGTGGAGAGGACCAGGCCGTAGATGACCTTGACCCACTCGTCCATGTTGACGCCGTCAAGGCCGCCCGAGACGGCCAGGGCAGAGCCCGTGAGGCCAGCGATGAGGGCGTGGGACTCGGAGGTGGGGATGCCAAAGATCCAGGCGGCGACGCCCCAGCCAACGATGCCCACGGTCGAGGCGGCCAGCGCGATCAGCGCCAGGTGCGTGTCTCCGCCAAAGTCGACCATGCCGCTGATGGTGTCGGCGACGGCGGTCGAGATGAAGGTCATGCCGATGAGGCCGATGAAGTTGCAGATGACGCTCATCGTGATGGCGTCGTCGATGTCCATCGAGCGGGTGCCCACGACCTCGGCGATCGCGTTTGCGGCGTCGGTCGCGCCGTTCACGAAGATGGTTCCCAGAACAAGGACCATCACCAGGATAAGGAAGGGGTTTGAGGCAAGAACGCCCAGGAATTCCGAAAGTGTAATCAACGAGGTCCCTCTCTTGTAGTTAGATGCCGGCGCACGCGGCGCCCGGGCATTTCTCGTTTGTCACAGTCGTGTAAACGCCAGATAAGAATAGCGTAAGTCAATTTATGAATTCTGGGCAGATTATGCACGTTATGTAAGCTGCGTGTCATGAATTGGCGAGAAGGGCTTTGTTTTCTCGACACCATGACGCCAAATGTGCGCACGTAAAACGCCCCGTCGGGACCGCGAGGGCCGGCGGGGCGTTTTGTAAGGCGCTGGCTTACAGAGCGTTCGTAAGGTGCGCGGGCGCGATCGTTACTCGGCGAGGGCGCGGACGTGGCCGAGAAAGCCCAGGTGCTCGTTGGCGAGGTTCACGACGTTGCCGGTGACGATGACGGTAAGGACGGTGCCCAGGCCAACGCCGTTGAGGCGGCCAAAGAGCAAGAGCGACAGCGCCACGGCCAGTGCGACCAGCGTCAGGTCAAAGACAAGCTTGACGGTGCCAAGCTTTGCGCCCGTGACCTTAGAGATCGCGTGGACCGCTCCCTCGCCAGGCACGTAGACCAGGCTGGGCGCGCACTCGACGGCGGTGCCCACGCCCAGGATGCAGCAGCCAAGAAGGATCATCGCGATCTTCACGGGAAGCTCGGTGGGGTTGAGCCAGCCAAAGGCGCTCATCGAGAGGCCCAAGAGACTAGAGAAAAGCAGGTTCACCGGGATCTGGAGCAGCTGGATGGGAAAGAACTCGCGGCCCAGCAAAGGAATCTGGATGGCGACCAGCACGAAGTTGATGAGAAACGTCGACATGGCAAGGCTCAGCTGCGGGAACTGGAAGGTGAGCACGTACGGCACGCTCGAGATCTGCGAGGTGCCCATGCCGGCCTTGGTGATGAAGGCGATGCCCACCGCGTTGATGGCGATGCCAAGGCAAAACCAAAAGGTGCGACGTCCAAGGTTGTTCGTGTTGAAGCCAGATTCCTGCATGCAGTGCTTTCCTCTCCCCCAGTGAGCTGGGATTATTGGGCCGAATGGTTCTCGGCGTTGGCGGATATGAGCGCAAGGACGCGCTCGCAGGCCTCCAGGTCCTGTGGCGAGACGCCGCGCGTAAGGTAGGCGTCGGTCGACAGGATGACCTGCTTGGTGACAAGCGCGAGGCGCCGGCCCTTCTCGGTGAGCCAAATGAGGCTCGTGCGGCGGTCCGTCTCGCTTGCCTCGCGCCTGACCAGGCCCGCCTTCTCCATGCGCGGCAGGATCGAGGCCATGGTCGACTTGTCGATGGCAAACTCCTGGCAGATCGCGCGGGCGCAGGCGCCGTCGTGTTCGAGCAGATACTCGAGCACTTTGGGTTGGCCCGGCGTGAGGCCCAGCTGGGTCGTCTGCGCCATGATCTGGCGCGTCGAGACGTTATGGGCCTTGAGGAGAAGGAAGTGCAGCTCGTCGTTGGTCACGGGCATGCCTTTCTGGTCGCTGGCGTGTCACCGGTTTGTATGATAGTTGGAATGCAAACGGTTTGCAAGCAAACTATTTGCAGCGAGAAGGACGACAGACGCGGGCGGGGGCGCTCAATTTGCCACGTAATTAGTGGGTTTCTGAGCGCCCCCGCGTGCGGCGGTCTTCTCGCCACCACGTCTACCTGCACGTTTGTAATTTGAGCTTCCCTACGTCCCTTTTGAAGCCGAGAAAATCCACCAACAAGCCGCGTTTTTGAGCGCGCTTATCGGTGGATTTCCAAACGGAGGGCTTTCGGAGGCTCTACACGCTCAAATCAAGTGGAAGGTCCGAGATGTCCTTCAAGCGCCTGCCGGCAATGAGGGCATCCAAAAGCTCGGTGATGTCCTCACGCCCACAATCTTCAACGGCTTCAACCAGCTCATAGAGGGCAAAGTGATAAACACAGTCAATATCACCTGTTCCCAGTGCCAGCGACGCAATGCGCGAAGGCACCGGCTCACCGGTCACCACGACAATATGGGGCAGGGAGCCCTTGCGGTTCCTTATGAGATTCAAGGCCTCGGTCCTGCTGTTCTGCGCCCTGTCAGAGCGCATCGTCCACTTGGCAGAAATCGAGGCGTGCAAAATCGGCTTGTCGTTGTTCATGCGCCGCAGCGACGTCATGCGCGCATTCATATCGTCCGCAACGGCAAAGGGCGCATTGAGCTCGTCTTCG
>CAVKOL010000048.1:11511-14998 GCA_963658035.1 Bacteroidaceae bacterium | reverse complement strand
GCGGCGGCGCGAGTCGTCCGTCACGTCGACGCCCATGGGACACGCGCGCAGGCAGGCTCCGCAGCCCACGCACTTGGCATGGTCGCAGGTCACGCGCACGCGCGCAAAGTAGCTCATGGGCTTGAGAAAGACCGTGACCGGGCACAGGTACTTGCAAAACGCCCGGTTGTCCTTAAAGGCCAGCGCCAAGGCGATGCCCACCGCGTAATAAGCCACGTTACCTGCGAGAAAAGCCCAGAACATGACCTGCTCGATGTTGCCCACGCGAGCCAAGAACAGCGCCGAGACAAACGCCAGCGAGGCTGCGAAGGTCACGTAGCGCAACCAGCCGATCTTCTTGCGCGGGCCCTGCGGCACCTTGTACGGGAGAAAATCGAGGACCATCGCCGTCCAGCACGCATAGCCGCACCAGCCCCGGCCAAACAGCAAGGGGCCAAAGATCTTGGCCACGGCGTAGTGGATGGTCGCTGCCTCGAAGCTGCCGGTAAAGAGATAGTACCAAAAGCCCTCGATCTGCATGTTCTCTTGGCAAATGACGCCCAGGTAAACCAGCATATAAAGGCCAACCAAGAGCTGGACGGCCCGGCGGGCATAGGGCTTGGCGCGCGCCATCAGCAAAAAGCCCAGCGCGATCGAGGCGCCGATGTAGCTAAAGTTAAAGAGGTAGAAAACATTGCCCTTGAGCTGCCATAACGTCATCGCGACGCACTCAAAGACGGCGAAGATCCCCAACGCCGCCCCATAGGCCTTCCTCTTGTCCACGTCCGCCCCCTTCTGCCGCCCCTTGCCCTTGGCCACACCCCCCGCCAAGCCTTTCTCGCAAAAACGACGAAAGGCGGCGGCAGCCCGGCGCCTTGCCAAGTAGACCTCGATTTTAGCAACGCGCCAACTGGGGTTTTACGCTCAAACTCGCCCGGCTACTCGACGTGTCGCCGGACTGCCGCCGTCTTTCGTCTTTTTGCACGGCGGACTCCGCCGGCGTAAGCTGTGGGGGGACTCCACCGACCCCTTAACGGCCTCGGCGGGCAAGGCCACACAGCTTTCTTGGATTGGACGGGATATGAAAGTAGTGATGATCACAGGCAGCCCCCACAAGCACGGCACCACCGCGAGGCTTGCAGACAGATTCCAACAAGGCGCAGTTGACGCCGGGTGCGAGGTGTTTCGCTTCGACGCCGCGTTCAAATCGGTGCACCCGTGCATCGCGTGCGACAAGTGCCTTGAGACCGGCGAATGCGCGTTTAGCGCCGATGACATGAAAGAGCTCAACCCTCACCTGCTTGAGGCAGATGCCGTGGCTTTCGTCTCGCCGATTTACTACTTTGCCCTTAGCGCCCAGATAAAAGCAACCGTAGACCGCTTCTACGCAAACGACGCTACGCTGCAGGGCGGCAAAAAAGCCGTCTTGATAACCGCCATGGCAGACGAAGAGGCATCCGCCGCCCGCGGAGCCACTGCATCGTTTGAAGAGGCCATCAAGTACCTAAAGTGGGAAAACGCGGGGGTCCTCAACGTTAGAAGCGCGTCGACGCCAGAGGATTTGACGCAAGACGACCTGCAACGCGCCTATGAGTTAGGCTTAAGCCTGCAATAATTACAGCGCCCCCGCGCCCACGCCGGGGGCGTTTTCGTAAAGGAGACGTGCATGTCGACGCTTTATATGGTCCGCCACGGACAGACCCTCTTCAATGCCCTTCGCCGCAAGCAGGGCTGGAGCGACTCGCCCTTGACCGAGCTGGGCATCGAGCAGGGCCGCGCCGCCGGGGCGTGGCTTGCCGCCAACGCGCCTGTCTTCGACCACGTCTACTCCTCGACCTCCGAGCGCTGCTGCGACACGGCCGAGCTGCTGGTTCCCGGCCAAGCCTACCAGCGCGTCAAGTGCTTGAAGGAGATCAACTTCGGGCGCTTCGAGGGCATAACCGAGGACGTCGACGTGCCCCTTCCCTACGGCGACTACTACGCCCGCTTTGGCGGCGAGACCGAAGACGAGCTGCGCGCCCGCGTGGTCGCTGGCCTGCTGGACATCATGGACCGCCCTGGCCACGAGTGCGTGCTGGCCGTTTCGCACAGCGTGGCGATGATGCAGGTCCCGCGCGCCTTTGGCGACGACTGGACCCGCCACAGCGACGCCGAGCGCATGCCCAACTGCGCGATTTTTCGCTTCGACTTCGACGGACGCACCCTCGAGCTGCAGGAAGTCGTCGACCCCATGGCCTAAACGGCGCCCGCAAAACAACTGGCGCGACTTTTCTTGGTTTAAATCCGGGACGGGCAAGTAGCGGGGCCATTTTCTCCCGCGTTTGTCCAGTTGAGCGCTGCGGGCTACTTGGCCTTTCCAGTTTTAAACCAAGAAATCTCGCGGCAGTGTGTTGCGCGGTCCCACAAGGCGCGAAGCCGCACCCAACAGGTTGCCGCATGCCACGCCGCCAAAAAGTGCCAAGAAGTATCAGCCATCGCGTATCTACGCAGGTCACCAGCGAAAAGAGGTGTCAGGTTTCCTGACACCTCTTTTCTATCCCGCCGCGCCGGGGCATACTCAAGCCAGCAAGCAAGCACGGCAAAACCGGCAGAAAGGATGCATCATGGCAGCAGTTTTCCCTAAGGGCTTCTTCTGGGGCGGCGCCACCGCCGCCAACCAGTTCGAGGGCGCCTGGAACGTCGACGGCCGCGGCCCCTCGGTCGACGACCACTTCATGGGCGGCTCCTACGAGAAGCCCCGCGAGATCACCTTGGACATCGACCCCAACAAGCTCTACCCCAACCACGACGGCATCGACTTCTACCACCACTACGAGGAGGACATCGCCCTCTTCGCCGAGATGGGCTTCAACATGTTCCGCATGTCCATCTCTTGGAGCCGCATCTTCCCCAACGGCGACGACGAGCAGCCCAACGAGGCCGGCCTTGCCTTCTACGACCGCGTCTTTGACTGCTGCCGCGCCCACGGCATCGAGCCCTTGGTCACCATGTCCCACTACGAGATGCCCTATCACCTGGTCGAGAAGTACAACGGCTGGGCCTCCCGCGAGCTCATCGCCATCTTTGAGAAGTACGCCAAGACCATCCTTGACCGCTACCACGACAAGGTGACCTACTGGCTGACCTTCAACGAGATCAACTGCGGCACCATGGACATGGGCAACCTCTTTGAGACCTCGATGATCCAGGGCTACGAGGGCCCCGCCTCCGGCGTCCACACCACCTTCCAGGCCCGCTACCAGGCCCTCCACCACCAGTTCGTGGCCTCGGGCCGCGCCATCCGCTACGCGCACGAGAACTACCCCGCCCTTAAGATGGGCAACATGGACTGCTTCATCCTGTCCTACGCCGCCACCTGCGACCCCGCCGACATCCTGCTCAACCAGCAGCAGATGCGCCAGATGAACTGGTACTGCTCCGACGTCCAGGCCCGCGGCTACTACCCGTCCTACGCCAAGCGCTTCTGGCGCGAGCACGACATCGAGCTCGACATCCAGGACGGCGACCT
>CAVKOL010000048.1:0-10485 GCA_963658035.1 Bacteroidaceae bacterium | reverse complement strand
CTGCGCATCTACGCGGGCCGCAAGGGCGCGCCCAACGCCGACACCCTCGAGGTCGAGGACGTCATGCACGGCATGGTCTTTGGCGGCGAGCTCTACCGAGACGACCTCAACAAGGTGAGCTTCATCCTCTCGAGCTACCAGGACCACCTGGACTCGGCGGCCGAGTTCCCCGACCTTGAGTGCCATACCTGGGGAGGCGCCGGTGAAGAGGCCCTCTTTGGCGACATGGGCGTGCACGGCATCGACAAGGCCCACGCGGTCCACGTCCTTCTCGACCACCTGGGCGCCAGCATCGCCGACACCGTGGCCTTTGGCGACGCCAAGATCGACATCCCCATGTTCGAGTGCTGCGCCACCTCGGTGGCCATGGGCTCGGGCGGCCCCGAGGCCAAGGCGGCCGCAGACTTTGTGACCACCGACGTGGACAAAGACGGCCTCGCCAACGCCTTCGAGCACCTGGGGCTCATCTAGCGCGCCCCGGGCCCGGGCCGCCGCCCGGCCGTCGCCCGCGCGCGCCCCGCCACAACCCAACTACCTACCGTTCGCCGGTGAGCAACCTACCGCTCGCCGGCGTTCGCTTGCATCTGGCCCATAGTTACCGCAAAGTAACGACCTAGCAAGTTTGTTACTCTCCGGGAGGCATCACTTGTGCAGAGGCGTCTTTTCTAGTCGGTAGTTCCTGCACGTGATGACACGGGGAGATTTTTTATGCTCATCCTCAAGAAGATAAACAACAACGTCGCGCTGGCGTGCAACGACGCGGGCGACGAGGTCGTTGTCTTTGGACGCGGTGTCGGCTTTCCCGCCACCCCCTATGAACTCACAGACACTTCCTGCATCGAGAAGACCTTTGTCTCTGACGGCGGCAACTCCCCCGAGGCGCTGTCGACCGTAAGCGACGAAGTGCTGCGCGCAGCCTCTGACATCAACGACCTTGCCAAGGCCAGCCTTGGCTGCAAAATGGCGGCCAGCCTGCCGTTTCTTCTCGCCGACCACCTCCAGTTTGCCGTCGACCGCACCCGCGACGGCATCGAGATCGAGAACCCCCTGGCCCACGACGTCGCCCGCGTCTACCAGCGCGAGCACGAGCTGGGCGTCCAGGGCCTGGGTATTGTCCAGGACCACACCGGCGTTCTTCTCCCCACCGGCGAGGCGGCCTCCATCGCCCTTCACCTGGTGAACTCCGAGCTGGGCACCTCGGCCCCGGCGCAGAACATGAGCGACCTTCTTAAGACGACCGCCGCCCTGGAGGGCGTGGTCGAGGTCGTCGAGGAGCAGCTGGGCTACGAGCTGGACCGCACCTGCTACGCCTACGTGCGCTTTGTCACGCACACCCGCTACCTCATCAAGCGCCTCATGAAGGGCAAGAGCGTCGAGTCGGCTAATCTCTCGCTCTTCCACCAGGCGGCCCGCGACTTTCCCGAGGTCTATCGCACGGCGATGGCCATCAACCAGTACCTGGAGCGCACCCGCAACTGGTCGTGCACCGACGAGGAGATGCTCTATCTCATGATGCACTTGAACCAACTGCGCCCCTGCGAGAACCGCGCGGACAAGTAAGTCCGCCTGGCGGCCACCCCGCATGGCGCCCCGCGCCCCGGCGCCTTCGCGCCACCCCCCGCACCCCAATTTAGGTGTCTTTGTCGCCGGCCAACCAGGGCCCGGTCACCGGCGATTGCACGGCATATCAAGCACGACTAAGCATCAATTCTCAAATCAAACCCCACAAGGAAAGGATGGAAGATGGCTGGTAAGTACGACGAGCTTGCTTCCAAAATCGTCGAGCTGGTAGGCGGCCCCTCCAACGTCAACAGCGTCGCCCACTGCATCACCCGTGTGCGCTTCAAGCTCAAGGACGAGGCCAAGGCAAACGACGACGCGATCGCCGAGCTGCCCGAGGTCATCAAGGTCATGCACGCCAACGGCCAGTACCAGGTCGTTGTTGGCAACATCGTCGAGGAGGTCTACGACGCGGTTCTCGCCGCCGGCAACTTCTCTAACGGCGGCGCCGCGGCGGCAGACGATGACGACGAGGACACCAAAGCCAAGGGGCCGCTCGACGTGGTGATCGACCTCATCTCGGGCATCTTCTCGCCCATCCTGGGCGCCTTCTCGGCCGCCGGCATCGTCAAGGGCCTTCTCGCCCTGGCCGTCTACCTGTGGCCCGACTTTGCAACCGCCGGAGCCTACACCCTGCTCTACACCGTGGCCGACGGCATGTTCTACTTCCTGCCCGTGGTGCTTGCCTACACCGCCGCCAAGAAGTTCAAGATGAGCGAGTTCAACGGCATGGCCATCGCGTTTGCCCTGGTCTACCCCACCATGGTCGCCTTGACCTCGGGCGAGGTCCTGGGCTCGGTCACCCTGCCCGTCCTTGGCACCTTCTCGTGGTACGCCGACTTCTTTGGCATCCCCATCATCATGCCCGCCGCCGGCTACACCAGCTCGGTCATCCCCATCCTGTTGATGATCTGGTTTGCCTCTAAGGTCGAGAGCTGGGTCAAGTCCTGGATGCCCGCCTCGATGAAACTCTTCTTCGTGCCCCTGCTTACCGTGACCATCTCGGTCGTGCTTGGCTACCTGGTCATCGGCCCTGTTGCCACCATCATCAACAACCTGCTCTCTGCCCTCTTCGAGCTGCTCTTTGGCCTGCCCGTCGTTGGCTCGATCCTTGGCTGCACCCTGGTCGCCGCCTTCTGGATGTGCCTCGTCATCTTTGGCTTCCACTGGTCGCTGGTGCCCCTGGGCATGGTCAACCTCACCAACCTGGGCCACGACTTCATCCTGGCTTCCATGGTGGGCCACTCCTTTGCCCTGGGCGCCGTCATCTTTGCCATGTACCTTAAGAACAAGGACGAGAAGTTCCGCGGCATCGCCCTGCCTGCTATGATCTCTGCCTTCTTCTTTGGCATCACCGAGCCCGCCATCTACGGCATCGCCCTTCCCGAGAAGAAGCCCTTTGCCGTGGCCTGCATCGGCTCGGCCGTGGGCGGCGTGATTCTGGGCGCCACCGGCTGCTGCATGTACATGATCGGCGGCACCGGCATGTTCCAGTGGCTGTCCTACATCGACCCTTCTGCGGGCGGCACCGGTACCTCTAACGTGCTCATCGCCGTCGTGGCCTCTTTGGTGGCCGCCGTCGTGGCCTTTGTCATCGAATTCGTGACCTACAAGGCACCCGAGCAGAACTAAAATAAGAACATCGCACGTTTGTGCGGGCCGATGAAGCCGGGGAGCTTCTCGGCCCGCCGAGTTTCTCAAAGGAGAAAGACATGGGACTTTTCGACGTATTCAAGAAGAAGGCCGCCGAGCCCGCCGCTCCCGCCAAGCCCGCCGCCGTTGAGGCCGAGGAGGCCGCCGGCGTCCTGTGCGCGCCCGCCAGCGGCCGCGCCATCAAGATGACCGACGTGCCCGATCCCGTCTTTGGCGGCGAGATGATGGGCAAGGGCTGCGCCGTCTACCCCGATTCCGACGTCGTCTATGCCCCCGTCTCTGGCACCGTGAGCGTGCTTATGCCCCACGCCGTGGGCATCAACACCGCCGACGGCATCGAGGTCTTGTGCCACGTGGGCGTCGACACCGTTGACATGAACGGCGACGGCTTCACCAGCCTGGTTGCCCAGGGCGACTCGGTTGTGGCCGGCCAGCCCTGCATCAAGATCGACCGCAAGAAGATCGCCGACGCCGGCCACCCCGATTGCGTCGTCTTGATCGTCACCAACACCGCCGATTACGCCGCCGTTGACATGCTGGTCGAGGCCGAAAGCACCGTTGCCGCAGGTAAGGCCGTCGTTAAGGTCACCAAGTAGTTTCACGGGCTGGCAACAAGCTCGCTTGCGCAGAGGGGCGTCCGGGGTGCCGGGCGCCCCTCTTTTGTGTGGCGTGTGGCGAGCGCGGGGTGCCTCGCGGGCCGCTGGCGGATCCTACTGCAAAATCCCCTGCATTCCGTGCCGTTTTTGACCGCCAAAACGGCACGGAATGCAGGGGATTTTAACGTGGGGCGACGCGACCCCCGGTACTCTACTCCCCCAGGCCCGGTTTTTGCACGTAGGGCAGGGTCTGCTTGATGAAGCCCATGCTGGCGTCGTAGTCGCCAGAGACCACGCAGCCGTACAGGACGTCCAGCACGTACTGCACCGAGATGTGCGAGGCAAACTGCGTCATGCGGTACTTGGTCGACTCCGAGTCGCCTACCAGCAGGTACGCAGCCAGGCCGGGGTTTCTCCGCGCCGCCGCCTGCGTGCCAATCAAGATCGTGGGCACTTCTCGGCGAGACAAGACTGGCAAAAGCTGCTGCGAGAACATCGTCACGCCCGAGTACGAGATGAACAGGGCCGCGTGGCTCTTGTCCGAGGAAAGCGCCGTGCGGATCTTGCGCTCCTGGCTCTCGTGGCAGGTGGCAAGACGGCCCACCGAGAGCATGCGGTCGACGAACATTTGCGCAGGGTAGAGGTTGTGCGACTCGGTGTAGACGTCGACCTCGCGGGCGGCGGCGAGAAGGGCCGCGGCGCGGTCGAGCTGCGCTGCATCAAGGGTCTCGAGGGTCTCGTCGATGGCGCTGGCGTAGAGGGACTGCAGGCTCGCGGCCACGCGGCCGGCGTCCCAGCCGGCGTCAAAGGGGAAGTCGAAGTTGACCTCCTGGCCCGCCTGGCTGTGCTCGGCCGCGCGGGCCAGGGCGACCTTGAGCTCCTTGTAGCCCTCGAGGCCCAGCTTCTTGCACAGGCGGTGGACCGTGGCGATCGAGGTCGCCGAGGCGTGGGCCAGCTCCTTGATCGAGGTGTCCTGCACGCGCTCCCCCATGGCCAGGATGGTGCGGGCGAGCTGGGCCTCGGTGGGCGTCAGGCTGCTGTTCTCGCGAAGGCGGCGGCGCACGTCCATGTATCCTCCTTGAGTATCAAAACGTATCAAGGAGCATTATAACGGGGCGAGACAAGCACGCAGGGGGCGAGAGGTGCGCGCGAATTGGGGCTTGTCAGTACTTTGGCGAGAAAAATGCGCGCGAATTGCCGGTCGTCAGTACTTTTGCGGCCCTGTCGAACGCCCGCGTTTCTCAGCGCTTCATAAACCCGCAGGTAGATGAGGTGCCGAGAATACCGCGCCCTTCTCAGCGGCGAGAAAAACACTGACGACCGCCAATTTGCGCGCACTTCTCGCCCCATCGGTACTGACATGCCCCGATTCCCGCGCAGGACGTGCCCGGCCCACCGGCCCTACTCGGCGTAGAAGTCGTCGATGCGGGCCTCGTCGACGCCAAAGAACCAGGTGAGGACAAAGCTCGCTGCAAAGGCCACGACATAGCACAGCAGGTACAACAGCTGCTGACCCGGCACCAAAATCAACATGCCCAAAAGCCCGCTCACGCCCATCGAAATCGCGCCAAGCTGGAGCAGCGCCGCCAGCGCCCCGCCAAAGCCCGCGCCCAAACAGGCCGTCGCAAACGGCCGGCCCAGCGGCAGGACAACCGCGTACATCAGCGGCTCCGCGACGCCCAGGGCGGCGATGGGCAGCGACTTCAAGATCACCTGCTTGACCCGGGCGTTCTTGCTCTTGAGCATAAGCGCCAGGCCCGCGCCCACCTGCCCCGCGCCCGCCATCATAAGAACGGGCAGCAGGTAATTGACGCCCGCCGTGGGCCCCGAAGGGTCGTTAAGCAGGCTGTGAATGGGCGTCAGCGCCTGGTGCAAGCCCACCGAGACCAGCGGCAGGAAGCTCGCCGACAAGATGTAGCCGCCCACCGCGCCCAGCTGCTCGTAGACAAAGGTGAGGCCCGTCTGCAGCACGCTCGTCAAAGCCGCGCCCACCGGCTGGATGGCAACGATCAGCGCAAACACGCCCGCAAGCAGCACCAGCAGCGGCGAGACA
The DNA here is from genome assembly GCA_963658035.1 of Bacteroidaceae bacterium. Taxonomy (GTDB): domain Bacteria; phylum Actinomycetota; class Coriobacteriia; order Coriobacteriales; family Atopobiaceae; genus Paratractidigestivibacter. The sequence goes on along the minus strand of CAVKOL010000048.1, from coordinate 4,623 downwards.
AACGTGTCGATCACGCGCGGCATGCGCTTGCGCACCAGGCGCTCGAGAAAGGCGAAGAACGAGCCGGCCAAAAAGGCCACGACGATGTTTCCCGCGGCCGGGTTGTACTGCGTGCCCGTGAACGGCAAGATGATCGCCGAGGCGCTGGTGCCCTCAAGCGCCAGCAGCGGCATCGACGAGTTGGAGACGCACATCATGCCCGCGATGCCGCCCAAAACGGGAGACCCGCCAAAGGCCCCGGCGGCGTTGTAGCCAACAAGAATGGGCAGGTAGGCAAAGAGCGCCCAGCCAACCGAGCGGATGGTCTGGTACCACCAGGCGTCGGCAAAGGCATTGCCGCTCGCCACGTTGATCACGTTGCAGATGCCGTTGATGAGGCCCGCGGCAATGACTCCGGGCAGCAAGGTCACAAAGACGCCGGCGACCTTCTTCAAGATGCGCCGCGCACCGGCAAGAGCGCGTCCCCGGCCGCCGCGCGACCCAGCGCGTTCCTTGTCGAGAAGCCCCTGGAACTCGCGCAGGACCTTCTCGACGGTGCCCGGGCCCAGGACGATCTGCATCGTCTCGTCCTCGACCAGGCCCCAGACGCCCTCGCACGCCTTGATGCGCGCCGTGTCGACCAAGGCCGTGTCGGCCACGTCCACGCGCAGTCGCGTCATGCACGCGACCACCGATTGGACGTTCTTCTCGCCACCTAAGCAGGCGAGAAGCTCTTGTGCCAGTTCTTTATCTGTCAAAACCTGAGCTTCTTTCTTCTTTGCGCAACCGGCCTCAAATCCCGGCCGCGGCCAATGCAACAAGTGTCGAAAGCGCCGCCACGCCTGTCAACCCGACGCGGGTAATGTGGCCCCTCCCCTAAGCTAAATTAATATATTGTGGACACAGCACCCGTCAGGGCACTTTCAGCGTTTGGCAAATGCTGTTGTGCTAGTGTGGGAGGGCTGACTATTAACGCATTTACCTGCTATGTCACGGCACGAGTCGAAAGGAAAGACAAGGCACATGACGCTCCTTGAACTTATTAACCTGCTAAAGAAGCACCTTAAACTCGTGGTGATTCTTCCCATTGTGTGCGCCTTGGCAATGGGCGTGGGCAGCCTCATCTTCATGCACGACACCTACACGGCAACGACCAGTATGTACGTGCTGGTCAAGAACGGCAGCGATTCGTCCACGGTGTCGTCTTCGGACCTTTCGGCCTCGCAGATGATCACCAACGACGTGTCGCAGCTGCTTGACTCCGACCGCGTGACCAAAGAGGTCGCCAAGTCGCTGGGCATGGAGAGCCTCAAGGGCTTCAAGACCAGCGTCACCTCGACCACCACCTCCCGCGTGATCACGCTTTCTGTCACCGGCACCAACGCCGAGGAGTCGGCCCAGGTCGCCAAGGCCATGGCCAAAAGCGTGTCCGAGATCGCGCAGCAGGTGATGGACGTCGAGTCGATCAACGTCATCGACGAGGCCGAGGCCCCCACCTCCCCCAGCGGCCCCAACCGCAAGCTGTACATCGCCGTGGCGTTTTTGGCCGGCCTGTTTGTGGCCGTGGCCATCGTCGTCTTGGCCGACATGCTCAACACCAAGATCCGCAACCAAGAAGAGCTCGAAGAGCTGCTGGGCGTGCCCGTCATCGGGCGCATCCCGCGCATGTAAGGGAGGCCCCAGTTTATGTTTGGTAAGAAATCCGGCGGCTCCAAGGGCTCCAACGACCAGGTCTTTCTCCAGAACTCCGTCAAGACTCTGGTGGCCAACATCCGCTTTGCCTCTGTCGACGACCCCATCCGCGTCATCGGCGTGACGTCCTCGATCCCCAACGAGGGCAAGTCCACGACCGCCTATGCCCTGGCCCAGGCCCTGGCAAACGGCGGCCAGACCGTCCTTCTCATCGACTGCGACCTGCGTCGCCGCTCGCTGGCCAACATGATCGGCGTCCACGCGCAGGCGGGCATCTACGGTGTGCTTTCTGGCCAGGTCGACATCGACAACGCGGCCGTTCGCACCCCCACCCACGGCCTGTACTTCCTGGACTGCGAGCCGCACATCCCCAACCCGGTGGACATCCTATCTTCTCGCCGCTTCAAAAACTTCATCGCCCAGATGCGCGAGAAGTACACCTACGTCGTGGTGGACACCCCGCCGCTTACCGCCTTTGTCGACGGCGCCGTCATCTCGCAAAACGTCGACGGCATGCTGTTGGTCGTGCGTCAGGACCAGACCAAGCGCGACGAGGTCCTGAGCGCGTTTGAGCAGCTCAAGAAGGCTGACGCCAACGTCATCGGCACCGTGTTGACGTTTGCAGACAATGATAAGAGTGACTACTACTACTACTCCTATTACAACAAGGACGGCAAGCGCGTGCGCAAGAGCCAGGGTTCATCCTCGGCCGAGGCGCCCAAGCTTCCCGACGCTCCCCTCTCGCAGCAAATGGCGGCCCCGGCCACGCGCGCTTCTCGCCCCGAGCAGGCTCAGCAGGCCCCGCGCAAGGCGGCCCCGGTTGCCAAGAAGGCCCCCGCGGCCCAGGCTGCGCCCGCGGCACCCGGCTTGAAGCCCCTGCCCACCCAGGGCGGCAAGGTTGCCACGCCTGCGGCCTCGCCCGACAGCACGATGTCGTTCCTCGCGCAGACGGGCTATCGCCCCAACACGTCCAACCGCTAAGGCTGGGAAAGCCGGCCCATGCGCGACATGCACTGTCACATTTTGCCCGGCGTCGACGACGGCGCGCCCGATCTCGAAGCAAGCCTTGCGATGCTTGAGGCCGCGCGCGCCGTTGGCGTGACGTCGATCGTGTGCACCCCGCACGCCCGCAGCCCCTACTTTGACTACGAGAAGATGGTCGAGGCATACGGCGTGTTTAGGGACGCCGCGGCCAAGGCGGCGCCCGGCGTGCACGTGGCCATGGGCTTTGAGGTCGCGCACGAGAAGCTCATCCAGCTGGGTGTCGAGGATTGGGCGCCCTACCTGCGCTTTGCCGAGACGCCCGAGTTCTTGCTGGAGCTCGACACCGCCTGCAACGCGGCCGACTTCCAGGACTACGAGCGCACGATCTACACGCTGCAGGGCATGGGCCTTACCGTGATCATCGCCCACCCCGAGCGCTACCACGCGATCCAAAAGGACATCCAGATCGCCCGCAACCTGGTGAACATGGGCTGCAAGCTGCAGGCCTCGGCCGACTTTGTGGCCGGTGGGCGCTTTGGCCGCGAGAAGAAGCCGGCCAAGAAGATGTTCGAGGAGCGCCTGTACACCTACATCGCGAGCGACGCCCACAAGCCCGAGCACTACGGCTACCTGGCACAGGCTCGCCGCGACTTCCCCGTGAGGGGCAAGCACTTTAAGTAAGGGGCGGCGGCGCGAGGCCGCTACAAAAACGCGGGTCGGGCGCACGCGGACGGCCTTCTCGCTAGAAAAACGCGGGTCGGGCGCTTGAAATGAGCGCCCGGACCTTTGTTTTGTAGCGAATCGGCGCCAAACTTGCGCCCGGACCGCCATTTTGTAGCGAGAAGCCCCTCCCCCAGCGCCCGGACCGCCATTTTGTAGCGCACGGCGAGGTGTGCCCGCCGATTCCCTCGAATTGGCCTCAATTACATACAATCATATGTAATTGAACGAGTATAATCAGGCCATCCGATGAAGGAGGCCCTATGCCCGTCACCATGCCCGTCTCCGAGATGCAGCGCAATGCCGCCGCCCTCACCGAAGAGGCCATGCGCACAAAACAGCCCATCTACCTCACCAAACGCGGTAAGTCGGCCGTGGTTCTTCTCGACGCGCAAGAATACGACCGCCAGATGGCCTACCGTGACGCGATTCTTGCCCGCGAGGAAGCCGTTCTCGCGGGGATTTCCCAGGGGCACGAGGAAATCACGCAGGGCAAGAGCGTCAAGCTTGAAGACGCGCTTGCGCAGCTGGACGCCAAATGGGGCAACTAATGGAGAAGGACGACGAGGACGACCTCAGGGAGTACGAGGTTGAGCTCGCCGACTCCGTTCTTCTCGCCTTGTTGGCCATCTCATCAAAAGAAGACGCGCTCAAGGTCCGGCGGCGGCTGCTGATGCTCAAGGTGGCGCCGGCGATGGGGCCCGTCTACAACCCGATTTACGAGTCGGCGATGCCCGATCACGAGGTGCGCGCGACGTTTACCGGGCATTATGGGATTTACTACACGATTGACGAGGCTTCTTCAAAGGTGGCGGTCGAGTATCTAGAAGACTGTCGGCGCAATCCGCTGGAGAAATTCTCATAGCGCACAACGCGGGCCGGGCGCAGGTCAAAACCAGCGCCCGACCCGTTGTTTTATAGCAAGACGGCGAGAAGATCGCGCGGGTTTCTCGGTGTCTAGGCCTCTAGCAGGCCCGTCTGCGCGAGGTTCTTGAACCAGTACGCGCTGGCCTTGGGATAGCGCTTTTGGGTCTCGAAGTCCACGTAGAAGAGGCCGTAGCGCTTGTTGTAGCCGTTGGTCCAGCTAAACTGGTCCTGCAGGCTCCACACAAAGTAGCCGGCCACGTTCACGCCGCCCTCGATCGCGCGGTGGATCCACGTGAGGTGCTGGCGCAGGTAGTCGATGCGCGGCGCGTCGTCGATAAAGCCGTCGACGAAGTCGTCCTTGTAGCCCATGCCGTTCTCGGT
>CAVKOL010000047.1:10910-15123 GCA_963658035.1 Bacteroidaceae bacterium | reverse complement strand
CCTCGATGGCGGTGGTGACGGTGACGGCAGGGGTCAAGATGCCGTCGGCGAGAAGGGCCGCTCCGCCCACCATGGCCGGTAAGATCAGCCACTTGCCGCAGCGCCGCACCAGGCTGTAGAGGGCAAAGATGCCGCCCTCGTGATGGTTGTCTGCCTTCATGGCGATGACGACGTACTTGATGGTGGTGACCAGGGTAAGCGTCCAGATGACAAGGGAAAGGGCGCCCACGATTAGGTCTTGGCTCACGGTGGCGATGCCGCCGTTGTTGGCCACGATGGACTTCAGGGTATACATCGGGCTGGTGCCGATGTCGCCGTAGACCACGCCGAGGGTGACAAGAATCATGCTCGCCGAAAGCGGGATTCCCGCGTTCTTGGCGCGACGCGCGCGGACGGTAGCCGCCGTGTCCTTTGCGGATGCAGCCATAAGACTCCAAATCCAAATTAAAACGTGCTGAATAGGGCTAAACCAGTATAGCCATTTGCCTTGTTTTTTGACCTGCGTACAAAACCACCTCAACCTGGGGTTTTCGTTTGTCACAGGGGGGTTTGAAACAAAGCAAGGAGAAATACTTACGCGCTCGTGACCATTTTGTGTAGGCCCAGGCCAAATTAGTGCGATAAACTGCCCTTTTAGTACCAAATCCCTCGCGCAGGGGAAGCCGGGTGAGATTCCCGCACGGACCCGCCACTGTGAACCGGCAAGCCGGCCAAGCCAGAACGTCTGCCGAGAGATGTGCGCGCAAGCGGCGAGCGTCCGCGTGTGCGTATTAGAATGTGGTTAGGTTGCGTGGCGAATACGGGCTGCGCGGTCCAGCGAGGGGCCGCGCAGCTTTTTGTTTGCTGCCTGACTTGCTTTTTGTTTTGTAGGTTCATGAAAGGAGAAAGACAGTGAACAGTAAGAAAAGCCTGATCCAGCGCGTGTTTGCGCTGGTCATGGCACTGGTCCTCGCGGGGGGGCTTGTACCTTCTAGCGCGTTTGCGTCTACTTTCAAGACGGCAACGCTCCAGATCGCCTATGACACCAACGGTGACAACGTCAACGACATGGTGGTCAACAAGACCTTCTACTACACCGGCGATAAGACCCTCGGCGATCTCTTTGAGGCGGCCAAGCAGGGCGGTTACATCCACGACTACGAGTTCGTAGAATCCCCCTATATCGACGGCGAGTACCTCAACAGCGTTACGGGTACCGACCTTATCGAGCACGTTGCCGGCCAGGGCGAAGACGAGACCTCTGCCTACTACTGGGCCAACTACAAGAACGGCAATTACGCCTCTGGCACCGATTGCCAAAAGGACGACGCGCTTTCCGATGGCGTGACCTTCTCCTTTGACGTCGAGGCCTACAACGCCACTACCTACGCCCCTGTTGCCCCTCTCGCCTACAACTGGAAGTCTGCCGAGAAGGCCACCCTTGCCGAGTACGTTCTTGGTGAGCAGACCACCGGCGCCACGCTGCAGCTTGCTCGCGACGCCGATGGCGACGGCAAGAACGAGATTGTCCTCAACAAGGTCTACGCCTTCAAGGACGGCGCCACTCTCGGTGACCTCTTTGCTGCCGCCAAGGCCGCCGGCGACATCAAGGACTACCTCTTTGAGGATTCCGGTTACGGTCCCTACCTGGTGAGCGTCACCCTCGAGGATGGCACCGAGATTAACAACGGCCCCTCCCTCTCCAGCTACTGGGCAAGCTACAAGAACGGTGCGTCTGCCTCCGGCACTGATTGCCAGCAGACCGATGCCCTCAAGGACGGCACCAAGTACCAGTTTGGCTACGTGAAGCTTGACGGCTCCGTCAAGGAGGCCGAGTGGTCCAAGGCCGATCGGCCCACGACTTCTGCCACCGTGGCCAACGCCGGCGATGACAAGTCCGACGACAAGTCCGATGACTCCGACGACAAGTCCGACAAGGCGACCGTCAACAAGTACGACGCCGACAAGGCTGCCCTTCTCCTCGAGAACCTCGCTGCTCGCTTCAAGAAGGACTGCGCCGACGCCAGCGTTTCCAACTCCACTTTTGAGGCTGCCGTTGCCCTCAACCACCTGGGCATGGGCGCAGACCTTGACGTCGACGCCATTATCGCCAACCTCGAGAAGTCGATTGCAAACGACGAGTCGGTTCCCTTCACCTCCGGCACCTACGCCAAGTACATCCTGGCCCTGACCGCCGCCGGCGTCGACTGCACCAAGGTGACCTTCTCCGATGGTTCTGTCCACAACGCCGTGGAAGAGATGAACACCATGGTCGACGAGGCCACCCCCGGTGTCTACGCCGCTGTGTGCGTCCTGCCTGTCTACCAGACCTACGCCGACAACTCCGGCCGCGAGGCCAAGCTCATCAACGTCATTCTCGACGCCCAAAACGACGAGGGCCTGTTTGGCGCTACTGGCTGGGAGGATACCCAGACCACCGCTCAGGCCATCACCGCGCTTATCCCGTATCGCAACTCCAACTCCGAGGTCAAGGACGCCATCGAGAAGGGCGTCAACGCCATCTACGAGATGCAGAACACCGACGGCGGTTTTGGTCTCTCGAAGGCGTATCCCAGCAGCAACCTTGACGCCACCTCCGACATCATCGTCGCGCTGACCTCCCTTGGCTACGACTGCGCCGAGGGCGAGGACCTCACCACCTTCAACGGCTCCACCCCGCTGGGCTGGCTCGTTGCCCAGGCCGATCAGGACAGCCTTGATGCCTTCCAGGGTGCCGAGGACTCCGGCCTGACTTACGACGAGGTTATGTCCGCCGCGACCGCGGTCTTGGCCCTTACCGCCGACGCGCAGTTTGGCGAAAACGGAACCACTTTTATGACCTACACCTTCAAGGCCGTCGACCGTAGCGGCGAGGAGGGCAAGAAGTCCGACGAGGCTCAGCCTGCCGCAACCACCCCTACCAAGACGACCACCAAGAAGAACGTCCCCTCCACCGGTGACGAGACCGTTGGTGCCGGCGTGGTTTTGGCCGTCGCCGCTACCGGCGCCGTCGTGGTCCTCGAGGCCAAGCGTCGCCGCAACGCCGCGTAAGGAGACCTTCTTCCTATGAGTGACGAGAAGCTCGATAAGGACCTCGCGGAAGAGGTCGACAAAAAGGCGGCGGACGCGCCCGAGGCCGAGCCCACGACGGTGCTCGACCCCGCAGAAGTGCCCGCCGCCGCAGAGGAGCCCGAGGCCACGACGGTCATCGAGCCTTCTCGTGATAAGCCCGCCGATGCGGGCGAGACCCGCGTCTCGCCCGCGACCGCGGCGGGTGAGGACGAGGGCGACCAAAAGGGTGCCGCCGCCAAGCGCAACCGCGTGGTTGGCGCGGTGGTGTGCTGCCTGGTCGCCCTCGTCGCCTTGATCGGCGGCGTGGGCTACGTCAGCGGCGCCTTTGGCGGCGCCGAGCAGGCCGCACAGACGACCGCGGCCGAGCAGGAGACCTCGGCTTTTGAGGAAAGCTCAAAGTCGCAGGAAGGCGCCGACTCCAAGTCTGTGGAGGAGCCTTCGGCCGATGTCACGGGCGACGCGGCTGCCGCGGACCAATCCGCCGAGCAGCCCGCGGAGCAGGGACAGGCCGAGTCTGGCGACACGAACTCCCAGACCGTCTCGCATGAGACCAGCGGCGGGGCCGAGTCGCAGGAAACGACCGTTGAGGAGACGTCCTCCAACTCCGGCGAGTCCTCGGCGGCGCCCGCCCCTACGCCGGAGCCCGAGCCAACGCCCGCCCCTGCGCCCACCCCGCAGCCCGCAACCATCACCGTCTATGTGAGCATCGACAGCTCGCGCGCCAACCACTACGACTCCAGTTGGCCCACCAGCATGGGGTCGCGCTCCGTTACCCTTTCTGAGGGCTCGAGCGTCTACGACGCCTTGTGCGCCATGGGCGTGAGCGTGGGCGGCAGCTCCAAATACGTGAGCTCGATCAACGGCCTTTCCGAGATGGCCTGCGGCTCGATGTCCGGCTGGACCTACAGTGTGGACGGTGTTTTCGCCAACAAGGCCTGCGGCAAGTACATTCTTTCTGGCGGCGAGACCGTTTGTTGGGTCTATACGACCAACGACGAGCCCACCATGCCGATGTAGCCATGCCCATCGGTCAAACCTTAGCCGAACTGTTCCACCCCGCAGTGGCCATGCTCTACTGCGGGGTGGCTCTTGTTCTGGCTATGTCAACGATGCAGCCGGTCTACCTGGTGCTCACCTTCCTGGGGCAGCTCGCCTGGTCGGC
>CAVKOL010000047.1:9357-10614 GCA_963658035.1 Bacteroidaceae bacterium | reverse complement strand
TGATCCCGCGCTACACACGCCGCGGCGGCGAGGTCATGGACGTCGACGCCGCGTGCACCTCGTCGGGTGCCGCGGGCGGGCGGGCCGGGCGCCTGCGCGAGGCGATGCGCCTCTCCACCGTGCTTCTTGGCTGGGGCATGGAGGACTCGCTCGAGACCGTGGACTCCATGGTCGCGCGCGGGTGGCAATCCGGTGCCAAGCGCACGGCGTATTCTCGCCGTCGCTTTGCGCGGCTGGACCTTCTCGCCACCTTGGGCGTGGGCGCGGTGGGCCTTCTCGCCTTTGCCTGCGAGCTGGAGGCCACCTCGCAGATGCGCTTCTACCCGCGCATCACGGGCTTCGCGCCGTGGTACAGCTATGCCCCCTACGTCGTGTTCTTTGCGGTCCCGCTGGCGGCCGCGCTGTATGAGGAGTTGTCGTGCAAGAAGTGACGGATTTGGCGGCCATCGAGGCCCGCGATTTCTCGTTTGCCTACCCCGGTGCCAAAAAGCTCGTGCTCAAGGGCATCGATTGGCGCGTGGGGCAAGGCGAGTTCCAGCTGCTGGTGGGCTCGACCGGCTGCGGCAAGACGACCCTCATGCGCTGCGCCGTGCCGTCGCTGGCCCCGGTGGGGGAGCGCTCGGGCTCGCTTGAGTGCCAGGGATTTGTGGGCTACGTCGACCAGAGCCCGGCTAACCAGCTGGTCTGCGACACCGTGTGGCACGAGCTGGCTTTTGGTCTTGAGAACCAGGGCACGCCGCAGGCCCAGATGCGCCGTCGCGTGGCCGAGGTCGCGCACTTCTTTGGAATCGCGCCGTGGTTCCACCGTCGCACCGACGAGCTTTCTGGCGGCCAGCAGCAGATCGTCGTCCTGGCGGCGGCCCTTGCCCTGCAGCCCAGCGTCTTGCTGCTTGACGAGCCAACGTCCCAGCTAGACCCGGTAGCCGAGAAGAACTTCGCGCATGCCCTGTTTCGTGTGAACCGCGAGCTGGGCATCACCGTGGTCGTGTGCACGCACGCGCCCGAGGCCATGGCCGAGTACGCGACCTCGGCGGTGCGCCTTACGGCCGAGGGCCTGGTGGAGGAGCGCGTCGAGGACTACCGCGGCGAGGTGCTCGAGGGCGCCGGGCGCGGGACGGCGGGGGCCGGCGACGGTGCGGGCGCCGCGGGCGCGGCGGGCCCGGCGGCCGTGAAGCCGGCTGTGCGCCTGGACAGCGTCTTTGCGCGCTATTCTCGCCAAGGAAGCTGGATCTTGCGCGGCTTTGACCTGGAGTGCGC
>CAVKOL010000047.1:0-8858 GCA_963658035.1 Bacteroidaceae bacterium | reverse complement strand
GTCTTCGACGGCGAGTCGGCCTGCGACGAGCCGGCGGCCGAGTTCTTTGACGGCAACATCTTCTATCGGCCCACCCTAAGCGGCTTTGCCCGCAAGTGGCTGGCAGAGGAGGGCGCATGAGCCGCATCGCGCGAAACGCGGTCGAGGTCGGCGCCTTGATTTTGGTCCCCGTGGCCCTGGGCGCCTGCGCCGCCAGCGGCCTTGAGCAGGGCGCCCTTCTCACCGTCGTGGCCGCCTTGGCCGCGGTCGCGGTCTTCTTCGCGGGCTTCGAGCGGTCTCGCCCGGCGCTGAGGCAGATCATGCCCACCGTGGTTTTGGCCGCCCTTGCCGCCGCGGGCCGAGCGATCTTCGCGCCGATCCCCGACTTCAAGCCGGTGAGCGCCATCTGCATCATCGCGGGCATGAGCTTTGGCAAGCGAAGCGGCTTTATGACGGGCGCCCTTGCGGCCTTGACCAGCAACTTCTTCTTTGGCCAGGGGGTGTGGACCCCGTGGCAGATGTACGCCTGGGGCCTCATCGGCTACCTCGGCGGCGTGCTGGGAAACGCGGGGCTGCTGCGCCGGCGCTGGGTCCTTCTCGGCTTTGGGTTTCTCTCGGCCATGCTCTACGGCCTGTTGCTCAACGGCTGGTACGTGATCGGCTACGTGCACCCCCTGACCTGGCCAGCGGTGCTTGCCGCCTACGCCGCCGGGTTCCCATTGGACTGCGTCCACGGAGTCGCGACGGTCGTGTTTCTCTCGGCCCTCTACGTGCCCTGGGTCCGCAAGCTCGACCGCATCAAGGTCAAGTACGCCCTCGCCGACCGCTAGCGCCCTTCTCGCCGCCGCCCGGAAAAATCGCCGCTTATGGGAATCCCGCATTTCCCATAAGCGGCGATTTCTCTGTGAATCTTCCCATAAGCGTTCGTTCTGCCGGCGAGAAGACCCCTGAACTTCCCATAACCGTCGGTTCCGCCGGCGCGTCCCCGGCGAGAAGAACCTAGCGGCGTCGTTCCTCGTGACGACGGCGCAGCTCCTCGCGTTTGGCCAGGAAGTCGGCCGAGCTTAGGTGCACGCCCTCCTCGCGAAGGTGACGGCGTTCCTCGCGCAGCTCCAGCGCGATTTCGTGGGCGTGCTCGTGGTGCTCGTGGACGATTTCGCGCAGGTCATGCGGGTGCTCGGCGATCTGGTGCGCCGCCTCGACGGGGTGGGCCGCCACCGCGCGCACGCTCAGGCTCGTGATCACGGGGATGACCAGCACGGTTAAGGCACCCGCGCACACAAGGACGCTCGCCATCTCGTCGCTCATGGCGCCCGCGCTCACGGCGGCCTCGGTCAAGGCCACGATCAGCGGCAGCGCCATCGTGCAGTACAACGACGCCGAGATCTTCTCGCCCAAAGGCATCTTGCGCGTCTCGGGGAAGACCTGCAGGCTCACCAGCAGCGGCAACGCGCGCACTACCAGCAGCAGCCCCACAAAGCCCACCAAAAGCCCGGCGTGCGAACCCACCGCGGCGAAGTCGATCCCAATGCCCGAGTACACAAAGAACACCGGGACAAACAGGCCGTTGCCCATGGCCTCGACCTTGTCCATCAAGCGGTGGCCGTGCTCGGCCGGCATGATGTGGCGCAGGATGAAGCCCGCGGCAAAGGCGGCAAGCACCGCGTCCAGGTTAAGGACGGCGGCCAGGGCCAAAAGCACGCACAGCAGGGCCACCGTCGCGCGAAGCGTGGGCTGCGAGCTGCTCTCGGCGTTGTCGCGCAAGAAGTGAGATAGGCGAGAACCCAGCTCGCGCGCCCGCTTGCCCTGCACGGCCACCAGCACGCAAAAGGCAACGAAGCCCAGCAAGACGGCCACGTTTGCCGCCATCGAGCGGCTGGGCGAGAGCAAAAGCGACATCGCCACGACGGGCCAGATCTCTCCCATGGCGCCGTAGGACTCGATGACCTCGCCCACGCTCGTGCGCCCCAGGCCGCGGTCGCGCATGATGGGCACCAGCGTACCGTATGCCGTGGTGGTGAGGGCGATCGCGAAGGCGGCCGTGCCCGTCTGGTCAAGTCCCAGCCCCAAAAGGGGAGTGACGAGAAGGCCTATGCCAAAGCTCACGGCCCAGCAGATGCTCGCGTGCTGGCCCATCTTGCCCGTGAGCTCGCGCAGGTCAAGCTCGTAGCCGGCCATGAGAAAGAGAAAACCCATGCCCAGACGGCTCACCAGGTCAAGGCCCGGCGTGGACGTGACCAGCCCCAGCCCCGCCGGCCCAGCGATGACGCCGGCCACGACAAAGAACACAACCTCGGGCACGGGACGTCCCGGGATAAGGCTTGCGACAAACGAGCAGATAACCACGGCGACCATCATCACCGCGAGCATGCAGAGGTTGGCGACCACGAATCCTCCCAGCGTAAAAGGGCACAAACGTCCTTCTCGTACCCAATACCGCGACCCAAGTTGCTTCTCGCCGCCAATTTGCAGGAATTGTCACTTCTGGCGCCGCCCCTTTACAGAGAAGACCGTTTTCCTTTAGCATGTGAACGTTTCATGCCGTGCGCGGCGTCAGCGCCGCATACTAAAGGAGATGTGCATGTCCGGACACTCTAAGTGGGCTACCACTAAGCACAAGAAGGCCGCTATCGACGCCAAGCGCTCTTCGCTGTTCTCTAAGCTTTCCCGCAACATCACCGTTGCTGCCAAGCTCGGCGGCGACCCCAACCCCGACAACAACGCCACCCTCGCGGCCGCCGTTGCCCGTGCGCGCATGGTCTCCATGCCCAACGCCAAGATCAAGGCCGCCATTGACAAGGCCTTTGGCGCCGGCGCCTCTGCCGCCGACTACAAAGAGGTCGACTACGAGGGCTACGGTCCCGCCGGCGTCGCTCTCTACGTCGAGTGCCTGACCGATAACCTCAACCGCACCGCCGCCGACGTCCGCTCCGCCTTCACCCACGCGGGCGGCAACCTTGGCACCTCCGGCTCCGTCGCGTTCCAGTTCGAGCGCAAGGGCTCCATCGCCGTCGACAAGGTGATCAAGTCCGAGGAGAAGAAGGTCGCCGACCGCCCCAACGCCGTCGACGAGGACGAGTTCATGATGGCCGTTGCCGAGGCCGGCGGCGAGGACTACGAGGACGCTGGCGAGGAGTGGATCGTCTGGACCGCTTTCGAGAAGCTCCAGGAGGTCCAGAAGGGTCTCGAGGCCCAGGGCATCGAGGTCAAGGGTAGCGAGCCCTCCCGCGTTCCCACCACCCCCACCGATGTCTCGGTCAACGACGCCAAGAAGGTCCAGCGCCTGGTCGACAAGCTCGAGGAGCTTGAGGACGTCCAGAACGTCTACCACACCATGAACATGACCGACGAGATCGTCGAGGCCCTGGCCGAGGACGAGTAAGCTCGCCGCAAATGCGCAACGCAAAGGGCAGCCGGTCGCCGACCGACTGCCCTTTTTCATGCCGCGATGTGTTGCCGCGTCACGTATTTTCGAAAAGCGGCGGCAGTTAAGTCGTCGGGCTAGTAGCCGCATCTTACTTGCGAGTGCCAACTGGGACTTTGTCGCCTAAAAAGGGTGGCTACTTGGTCGAAGCCAATACTGCCGCCGCATTTCGAAAATACGTTGCCGCCCCTACTCCACGGTGGCGTAGAAGCTGGTCCAGCCGTGGCCCGAGAGGATCGAGTTGATCTGGTCGCACAGCTGCGTGCGCGTGAAGTTGCCCGAGGGGATAAGCTCGATGACCTCGCGCAGGTCGTCGTTGAAGTCAAAGACCTGCGACTTTAGCACCACGTCCAGGCGCGAGACCGTGGCATAGCGAGAAACCCCCGGCGCAAAGAGCATGTTCACGAGGTTTTGCAGCTCGCCGTAATCTTCTGAGACAAAGTCCATGGGTGGCCTTTCGTTACTTGTGCATCAAACGTATCGGCAGATTGTAAGAGAATCCGGCGCAACTTCACTATACTTTTGCGTCAGCATCCCACCTAAGGAGGATATCTTATGCCAAACGCGTATGAGGCAATGTCGGACACCCAGCTCGACGAGGCGATCGCCCAGCTCGAGGCGCAGGCCGCCGACCTTAAGGCCCAGGGCCTGGCCCTGGACATGGCCCGCGGCAAGCCCAGCCAAGAGCAGGTCGACCTTTCCAAGCCCATGCTCGACGAGCTCAACTCCTCCAGCGACCTTAACGACCAGGGCGTCGCGGCCGACAACTACGGCGCTCCCGACGGCCTGCCCTCGGCCCGCGCCTTTGCGGCCGAGCTGCTTGGCGTCGACGCGGCAAACGTGCTGGTCATCGGCTCATCCAGCCTAAACCTCATGCACGATGTCGTCTGCAACGCCTATACCCACGGCATCGGCGGCGAGAAGCCCTGGTGCCAGCAGGGCACCGTCAAGTTCCTGTGCCCCGCCCCCGGCTACGACCGCCACTTCACCGTGACGGCTCACTACGGCATCGAGAACATCCCCGTTCCTATGACGCCCAACGGCCCCGACATGGACGTCGTGCGCCAATACGTCGAGAACGACCCGCAGGTCAAGGGCATCTGGTGCGTCCCCATGTACGCCAACCCCACGGGCATCACCTACAGCGACGAGACCGTGCGTGCTTTTGCCGCCTTGAAGCCCGCCGCCCCCGACTTCCGCATCTTCTGGGACAACGCCTACTGCGTCCACACCTTCGAGGGCGAGGGCGACAAGCTCCTGAACATCTTCGATGCCGTGGCCGAGGCGGGAGCCGACAACCTGGTCTACGAGTTCGCCTCCACCGCCAAGGTGACCTTCCCCAGCTCGGGCATGGCCTTCATGACCGCCAGCCCTGCCGACATGGCAGAGGTCCGTCGCGCCTTCTCTTCTGCCCGCGTCTCGCCCGAGAAGATCTCGCAGCTCGCGCACGTGAAGTTCCTCAAGGATCCCGCGGGCGTGCGCGCCCATATGGCCAAGCACGCCGCGATCGTGGCGCCGCGCTTCAAGCTGGTGCAGGACAAGCTCGAGTCTGGCCTGGGCGAGTTGGGCGTCGCGACCTGGACCAAGCCGAAGGGCGGCTACTTCGTCTCGTTCGACGGCCCGCAGGGCTCGGCCAAGGCGATCGTCGCCCTCGCGGCAGAGCTGGGCGTGAAGCTCACCCCGGCGGGCGCCACCTGGCCCTACGGCAACGACCCGGCCGATACCAACATCCGTATCGCGCCCACCTTCCCCACCCTCGATGAGCTGGGCGCGGCCCTTGACGTCTTTGTCGTTGCCGTCAAGCTCGTCTCGGCCCGTCTCGCCAAGGCGGCGCGCGCTTAAGGGCCCTTCTCGGCCAAAAGCGCGCCCGCACGCCCCGCGCGGCGGTTCTGTAGTTTTGCGACCAAATAGACGCCTTGTTCTTTTCGAACAGGGCGTCTTGCTTTACTCTAAAAAATTGCGTTTAAAAATCGGCCGCGCAGCCGGCCATTGGGAAAGGCACCATCACATGTCGGACAAGCCTCAGGACAAGGTAAAGACAGACGCCGAGAAGGGCAAGGCGGCCGCAAAGCCCAAGCCCAAGAAGAAGGCCGGCGAGATGTCCACGCCGGTGAAGGTGCTTATCGCCATCTTTGCCGTGCTCATGGCCGGCTCGATGATGCTGCCGTCCATCTCGGCCATCTACAGCGTCCTGACCGCCGACGCGGCCACGTCCTCGTCTTCCTCGGATTCCTCGAGCGACGATGCGACCGACACCAGCGACAGCTCCGATTCGTCCGACTCCACCGATGAGACCAGCGACGACTCCTCGACCGACGAGACCACCGAAGAGGCCGACGACAGCGAGTACGCCTCGGTGGACGAGAAGTACCAAAGCGCCGTGTCCTCCCTCGAGGAGAAGTACTCCGCCGACAAGACCAACCTGGCCACCCTGCTTAACCTGGGACAGAAGTACATGACCTGGGGCGTCTCGGTCACCTACGTGGCCACGACCGACGCCTCCACGAGCCACGCCAACCAGCTGCTCGAGAAGGCCCGCAGCTACTACAGCGAGTACCTGGCCATCAAGGACTCCAACGCCATCAAGGTCGACATGGCCCTGTGCAAGTACTACGAGGAGGACACCACGGCCGCCACGACCGAGCTCGAGACCTTGACCCAGGAGTCCCCCGACTACGGCCCCGCCTGGGCCAACCTCGGCGTGGTCTACGAGGCCGCCGGCAAGACCGACGAGGCCAAGGCCGCCTACAACAAGGCCATCGAGGTCGACGCCAACGACGAGTACGGCGCCAAGTCCTACGGCGAGAGCCGCATCTCGTCGCTTGAGTCCAGCGAGTCTGCCTCCACGACCACCTCGACCTCGAGCGACCTGGCCGACGCCTCCAGCGACGGCACCACCACCAGTTCCAGCAGCTCGAGCGGCCTCTCTGGCCTCTCCCAGACCCTGTCCAGCCTCTCCGGCACCAGCTTCTAGCAGATAGGAGTGCATCTAATATGAGTATTGCAATCGAGAAGAGCGCCCAAGACGCCGGCGTCACCTTGGCCGTCACGGGCGAGGTCGACGTCTCCAACGCCAGCGAGCTTCGCGCCCAGATCGACGACGTCTTGACCGATGGTTTTACCGGCGAGCTCGTCATTGACCTTTCTCAGGTTCCTTACATCGATTCAACGGGTATAGGTGTCCTTGTGGGCGCGGCGCACCGCGCGCAGGAGGCCGGCGCCTCCCTGGCGGTCGCCAACCCGCAGAAGAACGTCGAGAGGGTCCTTGGTCTTCTCGGCGTCGGCGCGGACCTCAACATCCGCTAAGCTCAAGCGATAGGTTTCGCGCGGCGGCCACTGCCCCGCGCACGATTGAAAGGGAACCGTCTGTGTTTGGCATAGGAGAGACAGAGCTCGTCCTCATCCTGGTCTTTGCGTTCATGATCTTTGGCCCCGACAAGCTCCCCGGCATGGGAAAGACCCTGGGCCGCGCGCTTCGCCAGTTTAGGAACGCCCAGGAGGGCTTTAGCCAGGTCGTCCAGACCGAGATCGTGGACCCCGCGACCGAGGCCATGAGCGACACCCCCAAGAAGCCCAACCGTCAGCGCCAGGCCAACCTCGACGAGGACGCCGATATCGAGACGACCGACGCCGAGACGAGCGCGCCCAAGAAGGCCGAGTCCTTCGCCGAGCGCAAGCGCCGCCTTGAGGCCGAGCGCAAGGCCGCCGAGGCCGCTGCCGCAGCCGAGGCCGCCGCGACCGACGAGTCCGCCGGTGACGCCGCCGAGGGCGAGCCCGCCGCCGACGCTGCCGCACCCGCCGAGGCCCCCGCTGCCGAGCCCGAGGCCCCCAAGAAGCCCACGGTCGCCGACCTCTACTCCATGAAGCGCCCCGCCAAGGTCGAGGAGGCCCCGGCCGCAGAGCCCGTCTCCGCGCCCGAGCCCGCCGCTGCCGCAGAGGCCCCCGCAGACGCCGACGCCACGAAGGAGGCCTAGCAACATGCCTATCGGTCCCGCACGCATGCCGCTCTTCGACCACATCGGGGAGCTTCGCCGCAGATTGACCATCATCGTGGTCTCTGTCTTTGTCTGCGCCATCATCATCTACTTCGCCACGCCCGCGCTCATCTCGCTCATGATGGACCAGATCGCCGACGCCATGCACGGCGGCAGCCTCTACGTCTTCACCGCGCTGGGCGGCTTCACCATTCGCTTCAAGGTGGCCTGCTTCTTCTCGATAATCATCTGCGCGCCCATCATCATCTGGGAGATCATGGCCTTCTTCCTGCCGGCCTTGAAGCCCAACGAGCGCAAATGGGTCGTGCCCACCGTGGCCGCCATGGTGGTCCTGTTCTTCCTGGGCATGATCTTCTGCTTCTTCGTTATCCAGTCGGCCGCCTTTGGCTGGCTGCTTGACCAGTCCTTCGAGTTCGCCCAGACCATGGCCGACGCCGAGGACTATCTCAACATCTACATGATGCTCGAGATCGGCTTTGGCATCGCCTTCCAGTTGCCGCTGGTCATCTTCTACCTGTCCATCCTACACCTGGTGCCGTACAAGACCTTCCGCTCGCAGTGGCGCTACATCTACGTGGGCCTCATGATCTTGAGCGCCGTGGTCACGCCGGACGCCTCTCCCGTGACCATGATCTTGATGTTCGCCGCCTTGATCGCCCTCTACGAGGTCGCCCTCTTTGTCGCACGCTACGTCATCGTCGCGCGCGACGGCAAGGCCGCCCTCAAGTGGACGCGCGAGGACTACGAGCAGCACGAGCTCGACAAGCTCTAATCCAAACAGACGGGGGATCCGTTGAAGCTTATCGTCACCGAGAAAAACGACGCCGCCGGCCAGATCGCGCGCCTTTTGTCGCAGTCCGGCAAGCCTAAGGCCGACAAGGTCTACGACACGCCCGTCTTTCGCTTTGAGATGGGCGGGGAGGAGTGCGTGACCATCGGCCTGCGCGGCCACATCCTGCAGCCGGATTTCCCCACCGAGCTCAAGTTCGACAAGAACGAGGGCTGGTTTGCCGTGAGCGCCGAGGGCGAGATCATGCCCGCCGACCTGCCCGACGGCCTTGAGCGCCCGCCCTACAAGTCCAAGCGCAAGCCCTACCTCAAAGACGGCATCGACATCAAGGGCTGGAAGATCGCCAGCCTGCCGTACCTGGTGTGGGCCCCCATCCAAAAGCTTCCCGCCGAGAAGGGCATCATCCGCGCCCTTAAGAACCTGGCCAAGAAGGCCGACTCGGTGGTTATCGGCACCGACTTCGACCGCGAGGGCGAGCTTATCGGCTCGGACGCCCTGCGCCAGATCTTGGAAGTCAACCCCAACGTGCCCGTCTCGCGTGCCCGTTACTCGGCCTTCACCAAGGCCGAGATCGACCACGCCTTCGACAACCTCGTGGAGCTTGACCAGGACCTGGCCGACGCCGGCGAGAGCCGCCAGTACATCGACCTTATCTGGGGCGCCGTCCTTA
>CAVKOL010000046.1:0-15276 GCA_963658035.1 Bacteroidaceae bacterium | reverse complement strand
TAGATGCACATCAAATCGCCGCCGCGCAGGCCGAAACGCCCGAGCTCGGCGGTCTTGATGCGCTGGATCTCCTTCTCGATGGAGGTGATGAGGCCTACGAAGTCCTCAAAGCGCTCCTCAAACATGACTCTCCTCAAAACATGCGACAGCGGCCTCGGCGGCGCCTTGGCGTCTCCGAGTTTGTTGACAAATCAACAGTAAAGTCAAACTTATTGAGCCGTCAACAAATTCGCGACCTATTCACAACTTCCGCGGGGCCTGTGCGCAAATAAATCGAGGTTCTGCGTGGTTTGTTGCAACCTTGATGTACCTTCAACAAGAGCTGACCTGCGGCTTTACAAATCCGTGCGCCAAAAACCGACCTGCCGGCAGCCCGACTACTCGCCCATCCCGCCAAAAACCACGCAGAACCTCGAAAAAGTTGTCACGAAGCGGCCCAAGGAGGCCGTATAGCCCTGGTTTTGCCTCGTTAACGTGCACCCCGCATACAAAAAGGGCGGCGGGGCCGCGTCAGCAGCCCGCCGCCCTTCAAAATCCAATGAGCCCCAGCGATTACGCCTCGGTCGCCGGACGGGCAAGCACGGTGCCCTCCGGGAAGGCGCGGCGGAACAGGAAACGGGCGATGGGGCCCGCGACCAGCAGGTTCCACGGCAAGGCCATGATGAAGTTCCAGGGGATGTTGGTGAGCCAGGCCATCGGCACGACGGCGAGGGTGCCGGCGTGAAGGGCGCCCTCGAAGGCGCCGTAAAGGCTCATGATGATGACCATCGGGAAGACCATGCAGGTAGAAACGGCAAGCGTCATCGCGCGCGGGCTCGACTTGCCCGGGGTCACGAGGTGCTTGAAGGCGAAGCCCTTGGCCAGCGGGCTCGCGACGAACCAGTCGCACAGCATGGCGAAGATGTAGGCGGGCGGGAAGCCGATCCACGCGTCGGCGATGACCTCAACGGTCACGGCGCCGTGCTGGCGCGCCACGTTGTAGATGCTCATCCAAAGGACCATCAGGAAGCACATGATGAAGGTGAACAGAAGGCTCTCACGCTTGTTCTTGGGCATAAAGAAAAACACTCCTCAAAGGTAGAAGTCCTGTCTCGACGGGAGGCCCGCCGCCCAAAGGCGAACGTCCCGGAGCCAGCGCTGCGCAGGTCATACTACGCGAAACGAGGGCCCCTTCGTAAGCGAAAAGTTTGTGAAGATAGGCCTCTACCTGCCCCGCATTTGCGATATAGCTCCGAGCTGTTCGCACGCGATGGCGCAATCGCGCGCGGCGCAGAGAAACGCAAGGCTGAGAGGAGCCGCCCTTTATGCAGCACAAGCGCATGCCCCGGTGACCGCCAGATCTACGTCATTCTCTGCATCCAGGCCTTCACCGTGATTTGCCAGGTGGCGCTCGCGAGCATCCTGGGCGTGTGGCACGGCTACGGCTTCACGCGCCAGATTCTTCCCGACTACATCATGACCTACTGCCGCAACTTCATCATGGCCCTGCCGCTGCAGCTCATCATCGTCGGCCCCCTCTCGCACGCCATCTTCCGCGCCATCTACGGCCGAGAGGAGCAGCAGCGCCTCGACGCCGAGGACGAACGCGTAGCCTCCGCGCCTCGCAACCTGTCCCCAAACCGCAGCGGTTTGGGGACAGGCACCAACCTGCAGCGGTTTGGGGACAGGCACCAACCTGCAGCGGTTTGGGGACAGGTTGCCGAGTTGCCCGCGTGCCCGGTTGCCTGCGCGCCGCGCGTAACGAACTGAATAACACCCGCTGCCTTTCGCGACGCCATGGGCAGGTCCGATCCTTCTAGTGACAGAATCGGGCCTGCCCCATTTTCTCGACCCGAGGAGCAAACCGTGCAAGACCTCAGCCAGCGCACCTCCCAGTTCACGGACTCCGTGATCCGCCGCATGACCCGCATTTCCGCCCAGTACGACGCCATCAACCTCTCGCAGGGCTTCCCCGACTTCGACCCGCCGCGCGCCATCCTCGACCGCCTCGCCGAGGTCGCCTACACCGGCCCCCACCAGTACGCCATCACCTGGGGCGCGCCGAACTTCCGCGCCGCGCTCGCCGCCAAGCAGGCCCCGCGCATGAACCTCGACATCGACCCCGAGAAGAACATCGTCGTTACCTGCGGCTCCACCGAGGCCATGATGTGCTCAGTCATGACGGTCACGAACCCCGGCGACCGCATCGTCGTCTTCTCGCCGTTCTACGAGAACTACGGCGCCGACGCGATCCTCTGCGGCGCCGAGCCAACCTACGTCGAGCTGCGCGCGCCCGAGTTCACCTTCGACGAGGCCGAGCTCGAGGCCGCCTGCGCGCTGCCGGGCACCAAGGCCCTCATCCTTTGCAACCCCTCGAACCCCACCGGCCACGTCTTCACCCGCGCTGAGCTGGAGTTCATTGCCCGCATGGCCGAGAAGCACGACCTCTGGGTCATTACCGACGAGGTCTACGAGCACATCGTCTACGCGCCCTACGAGCACATCTACTTCGCGAGCCTGCCGGGCATGGCCGAGCGCACGCTGAGCTGCAGCTCGCTCTCCAAGACCTACTCAATGACGGGCTGGCGCCTGGGCTACGTGATCGGTTCGCCCGAAGTCATCGACCGCGCGCGCAAGGTGCACGATTTTCTCACCGTGGGCGCCGCCGCGCCGCTGATGGAGGCCGCCGTCGCGGGCCTCACGCTGCCGCAAAGCTACTACGACGAGATCGCCGAACTCTATACGCATAAGCGCGACCTCTTCTGCAGCGGCCTGCGCGACCTGGGCTTCAGCTTCGTCGAGCCGCAGGGCGCCTACTACGTGATGGCCGACGTCTCCGAGCTGGGCTACGCCTCCGACTACGACTGCGCCTGCGACCTCATCAAGAAGGTCGGCGTGGGCACGGTGCCCGCGAGCTGCTTCTTCAACGCGCCCGAGAACCGCTTCGTGCGCTTCCACTTCGCCAAGTCCGACGAGGTCCTCAAGGCCGCGCTCGACCGCCTCGACGGCTGGAAAGAGAAGATGCGCGCGTAACCTGTCCCCAAATCGCTGCAGGTTCTAACCTGTCCCCAAACCGCTGCAGGAAATAACCTGTCCCCAAACGGCAGTTCACGAAGCGTTAACGAAATGAGGGTTGCGTCAGCTCACTGCAGCGGAGTAAAGTGGGCGGCAACGCGCAGACAACGAGTCCAAAGGAGAGGAGCGCCCAGATGTCCAAGTCCATGAACAACAACTGGTGGTGGCGCAACTCGATTACCTTCGGTCAGTCGTGAGTCTGTCGCGCCATATATTCGCGAACATGAGGGCTCCCGGTTTGACCGGGAGCCCTTTTTTGTTCACAACCACCCAAAGGAGAAAACCATGTCCCAGGAAACCAACAACAAGCAGGCCCGCACCGTCACCGCCGCCGACCACGGCAAGCTCGACCTCAAGGCCCTCACCCTCTACGCCATCCTTCTGGCCGCAGGCTTTGTCCTCAACATGACCGTGAGCAAGTTCTTTAGCGGCATCACCGCCGGCCTGCTCTCCCCCGAGTTCATCCTGGCGGCTCTGTGCTTGGAGATCTTGATAATCAAACCCAACATCGGCCAATCGGCAATCCTGGGCCTGCTCGCCGGCGTCGTGATCCAGATCACCGCCTCGGTCAAGGGCCCCGACCTTTTGGCCGAGCCCGCCGCCGCCGTGGTCATGGGCCTGCTGGTCGCCAGCCTCTCTAAGGGCGGCGTAAGCAAGGTCCTGCCCCTTCTGGGCACCTTTGTCGTGACCTGCATCTCGGGCCTGGTCTACGCCGTGGTAGTTGCGTTCTTTATCCAGCGCAACCCCGCCCTCATCGCCGTCATGGCCCCCGTTGTGGCCGCCACCGGCGTCATCAACGGCATCATTGTCCAGGCGCTCTTCATCCCCATCAAGAAGGCCCTGAAGCTCAACGACTAACCTGCACGACTAACCTGCACGACTAACCCGCAAGCACCGATTTCCAACCGAGAAACCCCGCACGTTCCACACCCCACGGCGCCGCCGCGCCCCACACAGAAAGGCACCTCCCATGGACCAGAACAACGCCCGCACCGTCACCGCCAAGACCAACGCAACCGGAATCCTCGACGTCAAGTCCCTCGTTCTTCTCGCCATTTTGCTTGCCGCCGGCTTCATCCTCAACATGACGCTGGGCAACGCCCTGGCCATCGTGGGCATCAAGCCGCAGTTCATCATCGCGGCCTACGCCCTGGCCATCATCTTGACCCGCGCAAACTTTGTCCAGGGCGCCATCTATGCCGTCCTGGCCGCCTGCGTGGCGCAGATCACCACCTCGATCCCCGGCCTCAACTTCTTGACCGAGATGGCCGGCGCCCTGGCCATGGTCGCCCTGGTCAAGGTCAACATCGGCGGCGAGAAGATCAACCCCTTGATCGCCACCTTCGTGACCACGCTGCTCTCGGGCGCCCTGTTTGCCGTCATTGGCACGCTGATCATGGGCGGCGCCCTGGGAACCGCCCTGGTCAAGGTGCCGCTGGTCCTGGGCACCGCGGTCTTCAACGCCGTCGTGGTCCAGGCCCTCTCGATCCCCTTGAAGAAGGTCCTGAACAAATAGGAAACATAAGACCTCTAAGATAAAGTGCGCTGGCCGCCACACGCGACCAGCGCCTTTAACGTTGATACGACCATCGACCTGGGAACTCCCCCAGCCAAGCACCGCAACAGAGAGGCTCTTATGAGCGCAACCAACCCCATCATCGAGCTCAAGGACGTCTCGTTTGCCTACAGCAGCGAGGCCAAGCCCGCGCTCGAGCACGTCACCTTGTCCATCGCGCCCGGCGAGTTTGTGGGCGTCATCGGCTCTGCCGGCTCGGGCAAGTCGACCCTGACCTCGCTCATGAGCGGCGCCATCCCCCACCACTACACCGGCCAGCTCTTTGGCGCCGTGATGGTGGACGGCCGCGACACCTGCGAGATCAGCCTCACCGATATCTCGCGCACCGTGGGCAGCGTCCTGCAGGACATCGACGCCCAGATGGTAGCTCCCATCGTAGAAGACGAGCTGCTGTTTGGCCTTGAGAACTACGGCGTGCCCCACGACCAGATCGAGGAGCGCATCGCGCAGACGCTTGAGACCGTGGGCATCTCTGACCTGCGCCACCGCGAGATCGCCACGCTCTCGGGCGGGCAGAAGCAAAAGGTCGCCATCGCGGCCATCCTGGCCTTGGCCCCGCGCGTCCTGGTGCTGGACGAGCCCACCGCGGCCCTGGACCCCGCCAGCTCTAAGCTGGTCTACGAGACGCTTCGCCAGGTCAACCAGCAGGCGGGCATCACCGTGGTGGTCGTGGAACAAAAGGTCGCGCTGCAGTGCGAGTACTGCGACCGCATCTTGATCATGGGCAACAAGGGCCTGGCCTTTGACGGCGAGCCCCACGAGGTCTTTAGCCACGCCGCCGAGCTGCGCCAGATGGGCATCGACAGCCCCCGCGTGGCCAGAATGGCCAACAGCCTGGTTGAGCAGGGCCTTCTCGCCCCCACCGGCCGACCGTGCCTCAACGTTGCCGAGGCAAAAGAGCTGGTGGCGGGCCTTTTAGCCGAGAAGGGCGTCTCGGCCGCCGCAAGCGGCGCCGTGCCCGCGGCCACCCCGGCTGCCTCGCGCCACAAGCCCGCCGGCCCCGCCGCCGCCGCGACCGGCCACGAGCCCGTGATCGAGCTCACCGACGTCACCTTTAGCTACGGCCCCGGCGCCGCCAGCGTGAACGACCTCAACATGAAGGTCTACCCCGGCGAGCTGGTGGGCGTCATCGGCCAAAACGGCGCAGGTAAAACGACCTTGACCAAGCTGTTAAACGGCCTTTTGCGCCCCAGCAAGGGCAGCGTCTACGTGGCCGGCATGAACACCCGCGAGGTCCCCACCAGCCAGATCGCGGCCAAGTGCGCCACGCTCTTTCAGAACCCCGACCGCCAGATCTGTAAGGAAACCGTGCTGGAAGAGATCGCCTTTGGCCTTGAGCTCCACGGCACGCCCGCCGAGGAGGCCCGCCGCCGTGCCGCCGCTGCGGCCGAGCGCTTTGGCCTGGACCCCAGCTCGTCTCCCTTCTCGCTGTCGCGCGGCAAGCGCCAGCTGGTGGCCCTGGCATCGGTCGTGGTCTTGAACCCGCAGGTGGTCCTGTTGGACGAGCCCACGAGCGGCCTGGACTACCGCGAGTGCATGACCGTCATGGAGACCGTGCGCGAGATGGCCGAGAGGGGCTGCGCCGTGGTGATGGTCTGCCACGACATGGAGGTCGTCTCGGACTTCGCGCAGCGCCTGGTGGTCATGGCAAACGGCCGCATCCTAGCGCAGGGCCCTGCAGCAGACGTCTTTGCCAACGACGACCTCATGGCCGCCGCATACGTGGCCCCGCCGCAGGTCATCGCTCTTACCAAGGAGCTGGCGCGCGACGTCTCGCCCGCCTTTGACAAGATATCCGAGGTCGGCAACCTGGTCGACGTGATTAAGGAGATGGTCAGGCGTGACTAACGTCATCGATTACGTGGCCGGCGACTCGCTGCTGCACCGCTTGAACCCCGTGACCAAGCTGGCCCTGGCCGCAGGCATCATCCTGGCGACCTTCCTGGGCGACACGTACGTGCTGCTCATCGGGCTTCTCGTCGTGACCTTTGCGCTGGGCGCCTACGCCAAGTCGACGGCGGGGCTTGTCTCGCTGGCAAAGCTCATGGTGCCGCTGGCCGTGGTGATGCTTGTGCTGCAGACGGTCTTTATCCGCACCGGCGATCCCGTTTTTGCCTGGGTCACCACCGACGGCCTGATCACCGGCAGCAAGGCGAGCCTGCGCCTGCTTGGCGTGGCCCTGCCGCTCATCTTGATGCTTACCGTGACGCAGCTGGGTGATTTGGCAAACGCCGTGGTAGAGGTCCTGCACGTCCCCTACCGCTACGCCTTTACCTTCACGACGGCCCTGCGCTTTGTGCCCGTCTTTAGCCAAGAGATGAACGCCATCATGGAGGCCCAGACGGCCCGCGGCATCGAGTACGACACCAAGAACCCCATCAAAAAGGTCCAGCTCATGCTGCCGCTGTGCATCCCCTTGCTGGTGAGCTCGGTCGCAAAGACCGATGCCACCGCCTTGGCCGCCGAGCAGCGCGGCTTCTACCTGCGCACGCGCGAGAGCAGCTACAAGCGCTATCCCATGCTTGCCCGCGACTTCGCGGTGCTGGCCGCCAGCGCGGCCCTTATCGTTTTGGGCGTTTTGTTCTAGGCTTGGGCGGCGCGGCGGCGCGGTTCTTCTCGGCAGGTTTCTTCTTGCCCGCGGCTTTACGAGCTGCGGGCTTTTTCTTTGCCGAGACGGGCTTCTTCGCGGCCGCTGCGGCCTTCCCGCCCGCGGCGCCCTTCGCGCCCGTAGCGCCCTTCCCGCCCGCGCGGCCCTTCTCCGCCGCCGGCTTCTTGCGCACGCTGTACCCAAAGGTCCCCAGCTGCTCGCCCAGGTCAAAGTACTCGCCGTGGCTGTAGGCCGTAAGCCCCGCCGCGCCCAGGTCAAGCCGGCCGCGGTCGTCCAGAAGCTCCTCGTCCACCTGCACGGCCTCCACGGCCGCCAAGAACATGTGGTGGCTGCCCAGCTCCTTGACCTCAACCACACGGCACTCGATGTTGACCGGGCTCTGGTCGATCACGGGCGCGAGGCCCAGCTTGGACGCCGGCGCCGCCGTAAGTGCGCACTCCGCGAACTTATCGTAGTCGCGACCCGACCGCACGCCGCACCAGTCACAAACGCGCTGCAGGTCACGGGTGGTGAGGTTGACCACAAACTCGCCCGACTCGCGGATGATGTGGTAGCTAAACCGCTCGGGCCGCAACGAGATATACAGCATGGGCGGGTTGGTGCACACCGTTCCCGTCCAGGCCACCGTCACGATGTCCTTCTCGCCAGCCTGGTTGGCGCAGCTCACCATAACCGCGGGCAGCGGATAGAGCATGTTGCCTGCGCGCCACGTCTGCTTAGCCACGGCCGCCTACCCCAGCCACTTGGCAAGCACCACGGCCAGGCGCTTGAGGTCAAGCGGCTTGGCGATGTGCTCGTTCATGCCCACGGTCTTGGCGGCCTGGACGTCCTCGGCAAACGCGTTGGCCGTCATGGCCACGATGGGCACCTGGCGGCAGTACGCGCGCTTCATCGAGCGGATAGCGCGCGTGGCGTCGTTACCGTTCATCTTGGGCATCTGGATGTCCATAAAGACGATGTCGTAATAGCCGTCTTCGCAGTTGGCCAGCCTCTCGACCGCCGCCGCGCCGTCAAAAGCGCACTCAACCTCGAGGTTGGTCATCTCAAGGATTTCTTTGGCGATATCGGCGTTCAAGGCGTTGTCCTCGACGAGAAGGGCGCGCTTGCCCGCGTAGTTGGCCGCGCTAAAGTCGTGGACCGGTTGCTCGTCGCCGGGCTTGGCCTCTTCCTCGCCCGTGGTGAGGGCATGGAAGGTGCGTGCCAGGCGCGAGCGAAACAGCGGCTTGGTGATAAACGCGTTGGCACCGGCCTCACGGGCCTCTTCCTCGACGGCGGTCACGTCGTAGGCCGAGATGATGATGATCGGCACGTCGTCGCCCACGGCCGCGCGAATGCGGCGGGTCGTCTCGACGCCGTCCATGTTGGGCATCTTCCAGTCCAGGATGCAGGCGTAGAAGTCGCGGTTGTCCTGGTGGTGGGCCACCGCGACGTCGACAGCCGCCTGGCCGCTGGTCACGCCCTCGGGGTTCATGCCCAGCTCGTCCAAGATCAGGCAACAAGAGTCCAGGCTGTCCTGGTCGTCGTCGGCCACAAGGACGTCCAGGTCAACAAAGGAGTCCTCGGCCAGGCGCGGGGCCTTCTCGTCCTGGAGCTTCAAGTTGATGCTCACGGTGACGCGGGTGCCCACGCCCTTCTGGGATTCCACCGTCACGTCGCCGCCCATCATGCGGGCGATGTTTTTGCAGATGGGAAGGCCCAAGCCGGTGCCCTGGACCTGCGCGACCTGCGCGTCGTCCTCGCGGGCAAAGGGCTCGAAGGCGTGCTCGATGAACTCGGCGTCCATGCCAATGCCGTTGTCCTCGAAGACAAAGACATAGGTGGCCTGGCCGGGCTCGGCCGCGGGCTTCTCGCTAACCGTAAGGCGGATCTTGCCACCGTCGGGCGTGTACTTGATCGCGTTGCCCATGACGTTCACAAAGATCTGCTGGATGCGCAGGCTGTCGCCCACCACGCTTTCGTGCTCAAGCTGGGACGAGACGACGTAGAACTCGTGGTCGCGGGTCTCGAGCTGCTGGTGGATCATGACCACCAGGTTGTCCATGAGCTCGGCGAGGTTGAACTCGTCCTCGGTAAGAAGGACCTGGCCCGTCTCGATCTTGCTCATGTCCAGGACCTCGTTGATCAGCGACAGCAGGTGCTTGCTCGACGTCGAGATCTTGCGCAGGCAGTCGGTCACGCGCTCTTCCTCGCCAATGTGGGCGGCGGCCAGCGCGGTCATGCCAATGATGGCGTTCATGGGCGTGCGGATGTCGTGGGACATCGAGGTCAAGAACGACGACTTGGCGTTGTTGGCGCGTTCGCTGGCGAGAAGGGCCTCTTGCAGGGCCCGGTTGGTATCCTGCTTGAACCTGACCTCCTCGCGTACGTCGCGCAGGGTGCAGGCGCAGTAGCCCGTGGTGTCCATGGGCATCGCGTTGACGTGCAGATAGAGGTCGACTTCCTCCGAGATCTCCTCGAACTCGACGTTCTTGCCCTCAAAAGCGGCCTGGTAGTAGTACTTGAGCCACTTGCGGTCGCCGTTGGGAAACAGCTCGAAGAAGCGGCTGCCCACAAGCTTCTCGCGCGGGACCCCCTCGATCTTTGCCAAGGCGTCGTTGGCGTAGGCAAAAGTCCAGTCAAAAGGCTGGCCCTGCTCGTCCACCTCAAGCTTGATGACGCAAAACGCGATATCGGAGTGATCGAACATCGCTACCGAGAAATCGGTACGCAGCTCGTCTACCTGCGGCGCGTTTAAATTGTTGTGGTTCTCGTTGTCGGGCATCGAGTCCTGGGGCATCGCGGGGCTTTCTCTTGGGGCAGCGAATTTTCACAAGCCTTTTTATTGTGGGTAAAGGAGGGCTAACATTCAAGTAAGGGACGGGGTACATACAATTTCAACAACACCTGTCACCTGCGTAAACGTTAACCCTACGCCCAGGAGGATGCCCATGCGGCCCAAGCGGATCTGCCTTGTTTGCAAATGTGAGCCCGCGCTGCGCGAGGGCCTGGGGCTGATGGCCGCCGAGCTGGCCTGCGCAGGAGAGCTATACGAGAAGATCGCGCAGGTAGATGAGCCCATCGAGTTTGTGGTAGCCGAGAAGAGCACGACACTGCGGGAGGGTGACGCGGCGGTTGTGCTGTGGGACGGCGCGGGCGGCGATGGCGGCGGCGGTGCCGTGGCCGATGCCCCGGCCGGCACGCACGTCTACGCAGTGTGCCCCAGCGGCCTGGCCGCAGGCTGCGTGGCCGATGCCTGCGCCGCCCGCAACCTGGCCTTCTACGGCGCCCTTCTCGTCCCCAACCTGGGAAAAGCCGCCGTCCTTGCGCACTCCCCGCGCATGGGTTTTGCCCGCCGCCAGGTGAACGAGGCCGCAGACCGCCTGCTCTACGCGGCGCGCATCGGGGCGCCCTTCGAAGACGAGACGGCTCGCTTCCGGACCCTGCGGCGCTAGGCGCCGAGGCCGGGCCCAGGCCGCCAAGTCGCCAAACCCTAAGCGCTCTTCTCGCCCAGGACCTCCGCAAGCTCGTCCAAGCTGTCGACAAAATGCACGTTGCGCAGACGATACGGCGTGCACAGGCCCGCCCGCACCACCTGGTCCAGGTGGGCGCGCAGCAGGTCGTAGAACCCGTCCAGGTTGTAGAACACGCAGGGCACGTCCAGGTGGTCAAGCGACAGCATGCACATGACCTCGGCAATCTCTTCCAGCGTGCCCACGCCACCGGGGAAGGCCACAAAGGCGTCGCCCAGCTCGATCATCTTGGCGCGGCGCTCGGCCATGGTCTGGGTGACGATAAGCTCGTCCACGCCATCCAGCTGCAGCTCATCGGCCATAAAGAACTCGGGCTCCACGCCCGTCACGTGGGCGCCCGCCGCCATCGCGGCCATCGCCAGCTCACCCATGAGGCCCACGCGCGAGCCGCCGTAGACCAGCGCGTTGCCAGACTCGCCGATCCAGCGGCCCAGCTCGCGCACCGCCGGGACAAAGCCAGGGTTGTTGCCGTGGTTGGCGGCCAGGTAAACCGTGATGTTCATGCTCGCGCGCCCTTCTCGCCGCCGGCTTTGCAGCCTGCGCGGCCTTCTTGCTTCTCGCCGCCAGAACCGCTGCCGAGGCCCGCGCCCCGGCAGCGGCCCGCCTTAAAACGTGACGTTGCCAAACTCCGAGAGTTCCAGGCCCTCGTTGTGCTCCTGCGCCCAGTTGAGGTTCCACGGGCTGGTGAACAGCAGCAGCTTGCCGCCGCGCATGTCCTCGACGCGGGCGGTGTCGCGCGTGAGGCTGAGCTTGGCCACGTCGATCTCGTCGGGCTTGTTGGTGATCCAGCGAATGAGGTTGTACGGCAGGGCCTGGCGGTAGACCTCGACGTGGTACTCGCTCTTAAGGCGCTGCTCAAGCACCTCGAACTGCAGCACGCCCACGACGCCGACGATCACCGACTCCATGCCGGCGCCTACCTCACGGAAGATCTGCACGGCGCCTTCTTGCGCCAGCTCTTCCATGCCCTTGACAAACTGCTTGCGCTTAAGGGTATCTACCTGCGAGATCTTGGCAAAGTGCTCGGGGGCAAAGGTGGGGATCGCCGGGTACTGCACGTGGCGCTTGCCCGCGCACACGGTGTCGCCGATGCTAAAGATGCCCGGGTCGAAGAGGCCCACGATGTCGCCCGCGTAGGCCTCGTCCACGATGGCGCGGTCGTCGGCCATCATCGAGGTGCCCGTGGCCAGCTTGAGGTTGCGCTCGCCCTGCACGTGGTAGGCCGTCATACCGCGCTCGAACTTGCCCGAGCAAATGCGCACGAAGGCAATGCGGTCGCGATGGTTCTTGTCCATGTTGGCCTGGATCTTAAAGACAAAGCCGCTAAAGTCGTTGGTCGCGGGGTCCACGGCCTCGTCGGTGAGCTTGTCTGTGTAGGCGCGCGGCGGCGGGGTCAGGCGCAGGAACTCCTTCAAGAAGGGCTCGACGCCAAAGTTGGTAAGGGCCGAGCCAAAGAACACCGGCGACAGCTTACCGCAGCTCACGGCATCGAGATCAAGCTCGTCGCCCGCGCCGTCAAGAAGCTCGATGTCGTCCATCAAATTTTTGTGATTCTCCTCGCCAATAAGGCTCTCTAGCTGGTCGCTCCCCAGCTCGGCCTCGATTTCGCGCACCTTTTTGGTGGCGTTTGCGTGGCCGTCGCCCTCGAAGGCCAGGACGCTGCGGGCCTGGCGGTCAAAGACGCCGCGGAAGTTGCGGCCGCTACCAATGGGCCAGTTCATGGGGTAGGTGCCAATGCCCAGGACACTCTCGATCTCTTCCATGAGGTCAAAGGGGTCGCGCGCGTCGTGGTCAAGCTTGTTCACAAAGGTGAAGATGGGAATGTGGCGCAGGGTGCAGACCTTAAAAAGTTTGATGGTCTGGGCCTCGACGCCCTTGGCGCCGTCGATCACCATGACGGCGGCGTCGGCGGCCATGAGGGTACGGTAGGTGTCCTCAGAAAAGTCCTGGTGGCCGGGGGTGTCCAGGATGTTGATGCAGTGGTCGTCGTAGTTGAACTGCATGACCGAGGAGGTCACCGAAATGCCGCGCTCCTTCTCGATGTCCATCCAGTCGCTCACGGCGTGCTTCGAGCTGGCCTTGCCCTTGACCGAGCCGGCCGTCTGAATGCTGCCCGTATACAACAGGAGCTTCTCGGTCAAAGTGGTCTTGCCGGCGTCGGGGTGCGAGATGATCGCAAACGTGCGGCGCGAGGAAATCTGCTGGGCAATGCTGGCCATATGCGGTATGTCCTTCTTTGTCTTAGCTGTTTAACCTTGGGTATTGTAGCGAGAAGAGCGCCGCTGCTGCGCGCGGGAGTTACCGTTCAAGGTCTTTTCACCGAGAAGGGCTCGCGGGCGGGGGTATAACGTGCCATCATCGTGTCTCGTGAGGCCCGGGCCGTCGTGCGCCCGGCGCTGCGAGCAAAGGATGCGGAGATGGTCACCATTAAGGTCAAGCGCGTGAGCACGTTTAGCACCATCGCCGCAGCCGTTTTGGGCATCTGCTGCGTCGTGTTGTTCTACTTTGGGACGCTTGAGTTCCAAGCATATCAAAACGCTTCGACTATTTATGTCGAATGCGAGAAGGCCGTCCAGGCGCTCAAAGAGACTACCAGCTATTTGACAAGCGAGGTACGCCTGGCCGTTTTGACCGGCAACGTAACGTACGCCAAGGACTATTGTCACGAGGTGGACGTGAGCCAGCAGCGCGAGCAGGCGTTGGAGACCTTGCGCTTGCACTACGACGGGACGGCGGCGTTTACGCAGCTGCAGACCGCGCTTGACCGATCAAACGAGCAGGTAGAGACCGAGAAGTACGCTTTGCGGCTGGCGATGGCGTCGGCCGGGGTCAAGGACGCGGACTTGCCCGAGAGCCTGCGAGCGGTCGAGCTCACGGCGGCCGACGCGGCTTTGGACGCCGAGGCGCAGCACCACCGGGCCGAGGACTTGGTGTCAAACAGCAGCTACACCGAGGCGGCCACCCAGATCACCAACGCCGTGCGCGAGAGCTCCAACGCGCTGTTGGAACAGACGCAAAACGCCCAGGGGCGCGCCGCGTCGATCTTCTCCGATACATATAAAAAGTTAGCCGTTGTGGTGTTGGTGTTCATCGTTCTTACGCTTGTGGCCTGCGCAATCGCTCGGCGGATGGTCGTCGTGCCTCTGGAAAGCTACAATGCGAGCGTGCGCGAGAACCGGCTGTTCGAGGTCTGCGGCGCAGACGAGCTGCAGGTCTTGGCCCGCACCTACAACGAGGTCTTTGAGGAGAACGAGGAGCGCCAGCAGCTGATTCGTCACCAGGCCGAGCACGACCCGCTAACGGACCTTCTCAACAGGGGCTCGTTTGACAGGCTGCTGGCGCTGTACGAGAAGGACGAGGCCCCGTTTGCCCTGATCTTGATCGACGTCGACACGTTTAAGCAGGTAAACGACGGGTGCGGGCACGCGGTGGGCGACAAGATCCTGCGCCGGGTGGCCGGGCTGTTGAAGACGACCTTCCGCAGCATCGACCACGTGTGCCGTATTGGCGGCGACGAGTTTGCCGTGGTGATGGTCCAGATGACGAGTGACCTGGCTTACACGATCGCCGAGAAAGTCGACGCTATGAACCAGCAGCTACTTGCGGGTGCGGACGGCCTGCCTGCAGTTTCTTTGAGCGTGGGCATCGCCTTCACCGACCGCGAGAACCCCGGCGAGGACCTGTTCAAGGACGCCGACGCGGCGCTGTACCGCACCAAGGAAAACGGGCGGTGCGGGTATTCGTTTTACGGCGGCGCGGGGCGCGAGGCCTAGGCGGGCAGTAGGCCCTCGAAGATCGTGCGGACGTCGTGGAGCGTTTTGCAAACGGTGACGCGGCAGCGCAGGTCGTCGCTGGGTTGCACCAGGTCAGGCACCATGATGGGGACAAAGCCGCCATCGATCGCGGCCTGGATGCCGGCGAGGCTGTCCTCCAGGACCCAGGTTTCTGCGGGCGCGACGCCCAGGGCCTCGGCCGCACCCAGGAAGATGTCCGGGGCGGGCTTGGAGCGAAAGCCCTGGTCGCCCGTCTTTATCGCCTGGAAGTAGTCGTAGATGCCCGCATGCTTTAGGATCGCCGTGACCGAAGGAGCCTCGGTCGATGAGGCGACCGCCACCGGGATGTCGTGGGCCGCAAGGGTTGCGAGCAGCTCGTCGAGGCCCGGTTTCTTGGGTGCGCCGGACTCAATAAACAGCTGCTCAATGATGGTGTAGTGGTCGTCAAAGGCCTGTTTGACCTCTGGCGCACGGCCGTAGATGTCGTAGGTGAGCTCCAGGGCGCGTTCGCGGGCGGCACCGGTCAAGGCCTCCTGGAAGCCTTCCTTGAACTCAAGGCCGTTTTGGGCGAGGGCGAGGCGCCAGGCCTGGCCCCAAACCGGCTCCGAGTCGACCATCAGGCCGTCCATGTCAAATATAACCGCCTTGGGCAGCGCATCGATCTTCATCCGGTCCCCCATTCCAGCAGCCGAGCATCCAGCCCACCCAGTGTAAGCCACCCCACCCAAAATCCCCTGCATTCCATGCCGTTTTCAA
>CAVKOL010000045.1:7633-15613 GCA_963658035.1 Bacteroidaceae bacterium | reverse complement strand
GTGGTGCGCCTTGCCGGCCCCGAGGCGGCACGCGCCTATGCCGCGCTTCTTGCCCCGGGCGGGGCCTTGGCCGCGAACGTGGTCACGATAGACGGCGACGCGACGTTCCTGCGCGATTTCCAGTCGGCGCTCGAGGCGGAGTTCGGATCGGTCGACCTCGTCTGCTGCCCCGACGACGCCTGGGCCGCTGATGACAACTACCTCCTTGTCGCTCGCTACTAATTTAGGTGCGATTGCGCCCTGGACGAGCCCTCGTCTACCGACCGCGTGCAACGTTTTGACGACTTTGCGGCAAGAAACCCGTTCTTGAAGCTCCGCGCCCGGAGGTTTTGGGGCGGAAAGCCCCGATTAAAGTGCGGTGGGGGTCCGCAAGAGCTATTTTCTGCCGCAAAGTCGTCAAAACGTTGCACGTCGTACTACATGTCGTCTGCGAATACCCTGTACCGAGCCGTGGAATTGGAAAATCTAAGCGCCTATGGCTAAAGTTTTCTGAGCGCCGGCGTATATCGCCCGAAAGACTCGGGTAGGAACACCTTTGTTGAACATCGCTCGAAGAAGGGAACGCGAACTCATGCGTAAATTCAAGACCGAAAGCAAGAAGCTCCTCGACCTCATGATCAACTCGATCTACACCAACCGCGAGATTTTCCTTCGCGAGCTTATCTCCAACGCCTCCGACGCCATCGACAAGCTCTACCTCAAGAGCCTGACCGACGCGTCTGCGCAGGTAGACCAGGCAAACCTTGCTATCACGCTGTCGTTTGACAAGGACGCGCGCACGCTTACCGTCTCGGACAACGGCATTGGCATGACGGCCGAGGAGCTTGAGAAGAACCTGGGCACCATCGCCCACTCCGGCTCCGAGGAGTTCAAGGAGCAAAACGCCGAGGCCCAAGGCGATGCCGTCGACATCATCGGCCGCTTTGGCGTGGGCTTCTACTCGGCCTTCATGGTGGCCAAGGAGGTCAGCGTCGTGACCCGCGCCTTTGGCAGCGACGAGTGCAACCGCTGGACCTCGGACGGCGTGGAGGGCTACACCATCACGGCCGTCGCGCCCGACGACCCGGCGTACCGCGCGACCTGCGGCTCGGACATCATCATGACCTTGAAGGACAACACCGACGACGCCAGCTATGACGAGTACACGTCCGAGTACACCTTGAAGGACCTGGTCAAGCGCTACAGCAACTACGTGCGCTACCCCGTCCAGATGATGGTCACCAAGTCCCGCCAAAAGGAGAAGCCCGAGGACGCGGGCGACGACTACAAGCCCGAGTGGGAGGACTACCAGGAGCTCGAGACCTTGAACTCCATGACCCCCATTTGGAAGAAGCGCGCTTCCGACGTCGAGCAGTCCGAGTACGACGAGTTCTACAAGTCCACCTTCCACGACTGGGAGGCGCCGGCCCGCACCTTCAGCCTCCACGCCGAGGGTAGCCTCGAGTACGACGCGCTTCTCTTCATCCCCGGCAAGGCCCCGTTCGACCTGTACAGCCGTGACTACGAGAAGGGCCTCGAGCTCTACAGCTCCAACGTCCTCATCATGGAGAAGTGCGCCGACCTCGTGCCCGACTACTACAACTTCGTGCGCGGCGTCGTCGACTCCTCCGACATCACGCTGAACATCTCGCGCGAGACCCTGCAGCAGAACCGCCAGCTCCAGGTCATGGGCCGCCGCATCGAGAAGAAGATCACCTCCGAGCTCGAGTCCATGCGCGACAACGACCGCGACGACTACATCAAGTTCTTCGAGAACTTCGGACGCGGCCTCAAGTACGGCATCTACTCCAGCTACGGCATGAAGAAGGACGAGCTCGCCGGCCTCCTGCTCTTCTGGAGCGCCCGCGACGAGAAGTACGTCACGCTGCAGGAGTACGCCGCCGCCATGCCCGAGGGCCAGAAGGCCATCTACTACGCCGCCGGCGACGACCGCGAGCGCCTGGCCAAGATGCCCGTGGTCAAGTCCGTGCTCGCACGCGGCTACGACGTGCTCCTGTGCACCGCCGACGTCGACGAGTTCTGCTTCCAGTCGATGCGCGACTTCACGGCGACGGGTCTCGCCAAGGTCTATGTCGACGACGCTGCCCGCGAGGCCGCCGAGAAGGCCGTGGCCGACGGCGCCGAGCCGGAGACCGAGGACCGCGCGCTCGAGCTCAAGAACGTGAGCTCCGGCGACCTCGACCTCGCCTCCGACGAGGAGAAGGAAGCCGCCGAGGAGACGACCAAGGCCAACGAGGGCCTGTTCGGCGCCATGAAGGAGGCGCTGGGCGACGCCGTGGCCAAGGTCACCGTCTCGGCGCACCTGACCGCGGCCGATGACGCGCCGTCGAGCGTGTCTGCCGAGGGCCCCGTGTCTCTTGAGATGGAGCAGGTGCTGGCCGCCGGCCCCGACGCCACCGGCGCGCCCAAGGCCACCCGCGTGCTTGAGGTCAACGCCGCGCACCCGGTGTTTGCCAAGCTCCAGGCCGCGCAGGAGGCAGGCGACACCGATAAGCTGGCGCTTTACACCTCGCTTCTGTACGACCAGGCGCTTCTCACCGAGGGCCTGCCCGTGGCCGACCCCGTGGCCTTTGCCCAGAACGTCTGCAAGCTGATGTAGTCCCGCGCCGCTACAACCCGCACCCATCGCCCCCTGGCGGCATTTCGCCGCCAGGGGCGCGTTTGTTTAGATCAACGTGATTGAGCTAAAGTGGCTGTCCGCGTATCTGCGGGCGACCGACGCTGCGGCGGTTTCCTCCCAGTCGCCATCGATGGCAATCCTGCGCAGACAGTTGGATGCGTCGAGAATAACGAGGTCGTTGCCCGTCGACTCCGATTGATACGTCGCGAAGGGCAGGCGTGTCTCGGATATTTTCTCCCACGACCCGTATTCGAGCAACTCGATGTTGGTTGCGGAACCCTCGCTGGCGTGGATATTGCCGTGGACAAGCACGAGCCCGTTGTCTGTTGGGACCGTATCGATGATTTCCTCGGCCGAGTCTGCGACCTCTAGCACTTCCTGGCTGACGTTAAATAGGCCGAGCGTCCCGTGGCCTTCCGGCGCGGACGAGGGCCTGGTCCAGGGCGTGAAGTAAACAGAGTCGCCTAAAGCCCTTGGCCGTTCGATGCCCGACCCAAAGCCCTCGATCGGCGCCTGGGACAGCAGGTTAAGGTCAAGGTCAAAGAGCGAGATACTGGAGTTCTCGCCGTCTGAACTGGGGTCCCACGAGAAAACAAGGAGAAGGTCATCGACGGTTATGACGGAGTCGACGATGAAAGAGCCGAGCGAGACAGATTTGGTCGATGTGTCGGTGAGGTCGACGCGCGTCACGCTGGACTCCATGTTCAAGTTGTTTGCGATAAAGGCCAGATTATCGGCGGCGGCCACGCAGTAGTTGTTCACCGTGTCGACGTCGTAGGTCTTGACGTCGCTGGTCGCGACGTCCACCGTGACCAGGCTGTGCGCATCGTTTCTTCCGGTTAAGCCAACCGGGGCAAGGTGGAGAAGGCCGTTGTGTGCTACCGGCGGGTTCCAGCCCGATAGATAGGCCTGGTTTATTTCTGTCTGCCCAATTTCGGTCAAGCTGTTGTCCAGCCAATGGATGCAACTTGGTAACGCGGTCGAGCGTGTTTCGACCAGCGCGACAGCTGGAGCAAGCGAGTCTTTGCCCTGCGCGTTCGAGGAATTACCGGAACATCCAAACAGCCAAGCGGTCCCCATCATGGCGCTGCATTTAATAAAACCACGTCGTTTCATGGCAACCGTCCAATGAGCGAGGGGTGGGCTCTGTAGTTGGTATTCCCACAACGGGGCGTTTTCCTATAGATTCCCTGAAAATGGGCGGGTGCGCGTGTGGGACAGAATGCAAGCGCGACTTCTTCCACTTTAAATCTGGTGTTGGCGAGTAGCCAAAGGCACCGCGTCCGCGTTTGCCCAGTTGGTGAGGGTGCGCAAAAGGCAGGCTACTTGGGGGACCCAAATTTAAAGTGGAAGAAGTCGCGTTTAGTGACTTTGCGGGGCGACCCAGGCGCCGGGCCGCTTGCCGCTGGCCGAGTCGCGGGGCCTTGCCGCGCCCTTCTCGCCGCCAAATCGCTAGCATTGAACAACACAGCAAAAACCGTTGCGTCTGGGGGAAACATGGTTAACACGCTGGTGCTTGTTCGTCACGGGGACGTGGAGAGCACGTCCGAGACGGGCCAGGACATCGACCGCAGGCTCACGCCGGCGGGCATCAGGGCCCTAGAGATCGCCTATCCGCGCACCTTCCACCTTTTGGGCGAGGACCCCGAGGTCAGCATCTGGTGCAGCCCCGCCGTTCGCGCCCTGCAGACGGCCGGCGTCGTGGCCGAGGCCGTGGACGCTTGCGGCATCGACGTCCACCAGTGCCTCTACGACCAGGACCTGGCCTCTTTTCTCGCCGAGCTCAAGGCCGCCCAGGTAGAGACCGACACACTGGTGGTCGTGGGCCACGCGCCCTTCATGGACATCGTGGCGCACCACTTCTGCGGCTCGCAGCTGCAGTTCAACAAGGGCGCGGTCATGTCCCTCTCGCTGCCCGACGGCCTTGAGGGCGAGGGCAGGCTCAACTGGTACGTGGCCGGTCCCGACGCCTGCGCCTGGGACGCCATGGCCGAGGTCGACGCCCAGGTAGAACTCATGGCGGCCGAGCTCTCGGACGCCTGCGACGATTTTCTCGCCAACCCCACAGACGTCGAGGCACTGCGCACCTTCCGCGTGAACCTGCGCCGCCTGCGCTCGCTGTTCCTCTTCATCGCCCCCTGGCAGTCCAAGAAGCAGGGCCACCGCAACGCCGACGACCTGCGCGCCCTTTTGGACGCCACCTCGCCCCTGCGCGAGATCGACATCTTGTCAGACTCGGTGGACGCCCTGGTAGAGGCCGGCGAGCTGGGCGAGAACTGCCTGCTTCCCATGGCCTGCGCCAAGGAGCGCCAGCTTGAGCTCGAGGGCGTGCTTTCCCTTATGAAGAAGCGCCACGTCAAGCGCCGCCTGCACAACCTGGCAGACGAGGTCCCCGCCGTAAAGTGGAAGAGCCGCGTGCTTAAGGACGGCCTTTCCACGGCTGACCTGCAGGGCCACTTTGACGAGGAGCTGGCCGCCCTTGACGACGAGCTCTTTGGCCTTGACCTGCACGACCCCCAGGCCGTCCACGACGTGCGCCGCAACGCCAAGGAGATGCACTTCGTGGCCCGTTGCCTGGCGGCCGTCTTGGGAGAGGACCGCGCCCAGGCAAGCGAGATGACCAACAGCATCCAGGGCGAGCTGGGCGCCTTGGGCGACGCCTACCGCAACGAGCGCCTGGCCAACTACTACTCGGGCAGCCCGCGCTTCCGCGGCGTGCGTGCCGACCTGGGCGTTGTTGCCCGCGACCAGTCCGAGGTGGCGAGCGCGATCCTTGCCGGCTCGAACTTCACCGACAGCCTGCGCGGCGCGGAGTAGGGTAGACTTCTTGGGGGCGGCCTGGCGTCGCCCCCTTTCTTTCTGTCGGTTGATTAAAAGCTTGATATAAGGAGAAGACCCGTGGCCAACTTTTTGGACTATCGCATCGAACACGACTCCATGGGCGAGATGCGCGTGCCCGCCGATGCCTTGTGGGGTGCCCAGACACAGCGAAGCCACGAGAACTTTCCCATTGGCGGGCAGACGATGCCCGTCGAGGTCATCCGCGCCTTCGCGACCCTAAAGAAGGCCGCGGCGCAGGCCAACTGCCGCCTGGGCCGCATGGACCAGGCCTCGGCAGACATGCTGGCCGCGGCGGCCGACGAGGTCCTGGCCGGCAAGCTTGACGGAAACTTCCCGCTGGTCGTGTGGCAGACGGGCTCGGGCACGCAGTCCAACATGAACATGAACGAGGTCCTGGCAAACCGCGGCAACCAGATCGCGGCCGAGAAGGGCGTCGAGCTGCCGCGCCCTTTGCACCCCAACGACTCGGCCAACATGAGCCAGAGCTCCAACGACACCTTCCCCACGGCGATGCACATCGCGGCCGCGGTCGCGCTCACGCAGCGCGTGCTGCCTGCGGTGCGCCAGCTTGCGGCCACCTTCGCGCGTCTTGAGGAAGAGAACGCCGGCGTGGTCAAGAGCGGCCGCACCCACCTGCAAGACGCGGTGCCCATCTCGTTTGCCCAGGAGATTAGCGGATGGCGCGGCCTTCTGGAGGGCGCCGCCGAGGAAATCGAGGCCAGCTTACCGGGCCTGTATCGCCTGGCCCTGGGCGGCACGGCCGTGGGCACGGGCCTCAACGCGCCCGCCGGCTTCGACGTGGCCGTGGCCGAGGAAATAGCGGCTCTGACCGGCCTTGCGTTTGAGACCGACCCCAACAAGTTCCGTGCGCTTTCTGGCAAGGATGCCGTGGTCTTTGCCCACGGGGCGTTGAAAGCGCTGGCCGCCAACATGATGAAGATCGCCAACGACGTGCGCTGGCTGGCAAGCGGCCCGCGCCTGGGCTTGGGCGAGATCACGATCCCCGCCAACGAGCCCGGCAGCTCCATCATGCCCGGCAAGGTCAACCCCACGCAGTGCGAGGCCGTCACGATGGTGGCCGTCCAGGTCATGGGCAACGACGCCACGATCGGCTTCGCGGCCAGCCAGGGCAACTTCGAGCTCAATGTCTTCATGCCCGTCATCGCCTACAACTTCCTGCAATCGGCCGATCTTCTCGCCGACGCAATCCTGTCGTTTGACGAGAGATGTGCCGCCGGCATCACGGCCAACCGCGACAAGATGGACGCCAATCTCCACAACTCGCTGATGCTGGTCACGGCCCTGAACCCCTATATTGGCTACGAGAACGCGGCCAAGGTCGCCAAGAAGGCCTATGCGGAAGGCACGAGCCTGCGCGACGCCTGCGTCGAGCTGGGCTTCCTTTCTCCCGAGCGCTTCGATGAGGTCTTCCACCCCGAGCAGATGGTTTAGGCTTTTATGCAAGTAGCAGTCGTAGACGACGCGGACGCCGACGCCCGCTCGCTTATTCAATATCTGGAGAAGTTCTCGGAGGACACCGGCGTGGCCATCGACACCCGGCGCTTTTGCGGCGCCGGCGAGTTCTTTGCCGCCAAGACCTCGGAGTTCTCGCTGGTCATTCTCGACATCGACATGCCGGGGATGAACGGCGTCGAGTGCGCCCACGTCATCCGCGAGACCGACCCCGACGTCGTCATCATGTTTGTGACCAACCTGCCGCAGTATGCCCTGGCAGGCTACGAGGTCGAGGCCGTCGACTACGTCATCAAGCCCCTTACCTATAGCGAGTTCTCGCTCAAGATGAAGAAGGCCCTGCGCTACGTGAGCCAAAACCGCGACAAGAGCGTCGTCCTTAAGACCCGCGAGGGGCTGGTCACGCTCTCGGTTTGGGAGATTCTCTACGTCGAGTCGACCCGCCACTACTTGGACTACCACACAAAGTCGCAGGTCATCCGCGTGCGGGCCACCATGTCCGGCGCCGAGGCCGAGCTTTGCGACTACCAGTTTGCCCGCTGCAACAGCGGCTATTTGGTAAACCTCAGGCACATCGAGCGCATCTGCGGAGACGAGATCCACGTGGGCAGCGACATCTTGAAGATTAGCCGCGGCCGGCGCGCCGACTTCATGGAGGCCTTCGCCCGTTTTGCCGGGGGCTTGTAAGGTGGGCGCGACAACGGTCGACATCTACGAGGAGCTCCGTTTTGTCTGGGAGCTCTACTTTGGCGTCCTGGTCTTTTTGGTCCCGCTCGCCCGCGCGAAGCCCCATGCCGCCCTGCGCCTGGCAGCGGGCCTTGCGGGCTTCTCCGTGGCGTCTCTTGGCTACTTTTGGGTCCGCGACTTTGTTTTTCTCGAGGCCGGCGCCACGCAGCTCGCGATCCTTGTCTGGTATCTTGCGCTCACCTTCTCGATCATCGGCTACCTGCGCCTGTGCTTCGAGGTAAGCCTGCCCGACGTCCTCTTCGCGGGAATCTCGGGGTATGCCGCCCAGCACGTGGTCTACGTGGTGATCCACGAGCTTT
>CAVKOL010000045.1:0-7012 GCA_963658035.1 Bacteroidaceae bacterium | reverse complement strand
GCGACGTCGACCTGTCGTTTTTCTCGGCGCCTGACCTCTATGCCCTTTTGGGCAATGTGATCGACAACGCGGTCGAGGGTGCCGAGAAGGTCAGCGACCCGCAGCTTCGCGCCATAAGCCTGGCCATCAAGGCGCGCGCGGGCATGGTCATGATCTCTTGCGACAACCCGTATGTGGGCCACCTGGTGATGGAGGACGGCCTTCCCGCGACGACCAAGGCAGACCGTCTCTCCCACGGCTTTGGCCTGCGCAGCGTTAGGTTGATCGCAAAGAAGTACGGCGGGTCGCTCAGCCTTGGCGCCCGCGACCAGGTCTTTACCGTTTTGCTGGCCATCCCCCAGCAAAACGTGCCTAAAGAGCGTCGAAACTTGCCAGAAGCTTAAGCGAGCCTCTCTTTTCTAGAAAACTTTCAAGCGTGTAAAGGTGCGGGCCTGTGCCGGGGCAGCACGGCCTGCGCAAAAGGCATGCTTAGAAAGGGAAGAGAGATGAAGAAGCTCAAGAAAGGAAAGTCCATAGCGGGCATCGTGGTCATCTTGGCCGTCGTTGCCGGCTTGGGCGTGGGCAACTACTTTGCAAACAAGTACTCGCCCATCATCACCACCTACCTCGGGCAGAAGAGCTACGAGGTGAAAAGCGACGACTCCGAGACCGACACCACCTACTACAAGGCCGAGTTCTCGAGCGAGTCCGAGCGCCTCGAGGCCGACGCCGCCGCGGCGCGCGAGACGGCCGACGAGGGCTTTGTCCTGCTCAAAAACGACGGCGCCCTGCCTATGACCAGCGGCAACGTTACCCTGCTGGGCGTCGGCTCGGCAGATATCCTCTATGGCGGCGGTGGCTCGGGCGCGGTCGACACCACGACGGCCCCCACCTTGAAGGACGCCCTGGAAGAGGCGGGTTTCTCGGTTAACCCAACCATGTGGGACTTCTACACCACCGGGGCCGCAAAGGACATCCGCATGGACGTGGCCGACATCGCGGGCTCCGGCCGCTACGTCATCCACGAGGCCTCGCCCTCGCTTTTGACCGACGCCGAGACCGCGAGCTTTACCGACTACAGCGACGCGGCCATCGTGACCTTCTCGCGCTCCGGCTCCGAGAGCTCCGACCTGCCGGTGGCCTACGACGAGTCCTATCTTGAGGCGATGGACATCCAGGGCTACGCGGGCGCCTTCCACTCTGACCCCTTGGACTCGGCCGATGACCTGGGCCGTAACTACCTTGAGCTCACCTCGACCGAGGAAGAGCTTCTGCGCTATGCCCACGAGCACTTTAGCCGCGTCATCGTGTTGATCAACTCGGGCAACGCTATGGAGCTGTCCTTCCTTGACCAGGCCGAGTACGGCGTCGACGCCTGCCTGTGGATCGGCAACCCCGGCCAGGACGGCCTTCTGGCCGTGGGCGACATCTTGAGCGGCGAGGTCAACCCCTCGGGCAAGACCGTCGACACCTACGCCTATGACCCCACCGCCGCCCCTGCGGTGCAGAACTTTGGCAACAACACCATGACCGGCGAGTCCCAGAACCCCTACGTGGTCTACCAAGAGGGCATCTACGTGGGCTATAAGTACTACGAGACCCGCTATGAGGACGCCGTCCTGGGCCAGGGCAACGCCGGTGACTTCACCTACGCCGATGAGGTCCAGTTCCCGTTTGGCTATGGCCTGTCCTATACCACTTTTGAGCAGAAGCTCGTCTCCTCTGCCGAGAAGGACGGCAAGGTGACCCTGACGGTCGAGGTCACCAACACCGGCGACGTGGCCGGTAAGGACGTTGTCCAGGCCTACGCGCAGTCGCCCTACACCGACTATGACCGCGCCAACGGCGTCGAGAAGGCCGCGGTGCAGCTGGCGGGCTTCTCCAAGACCAAGCTGCTTGAGCCCGGCGAGTCGCAGACCGTGACCATCGAGATCGACGAAGAGGACCTGGCGAGCTACGACGCCTACGGCAAGGGCACCTATATCTTCGAGGCGGGCGACTACCTCTTTGCCATTGGCACAGACGCCCACGACGCCGAGAACAACATCTTGGCCGCCAAGGGTACCGCCGGCACCGACGCGGCGGGCGACGCCGCCAAGGCCTGCAGTTTCTCGCTGGCCGAGACCGACAAGTACGCCACTTCCTCCGCCACCG
This sequence comes from Bacteroidaceae bacterium, assembly GCA_963658035.1. Taxonomy (GTDB): domain Bacteria; phylum Actinomycetota; class Coriobacteriia; order Coriobacteriales; family Atopobiaceae; genus Paratractidigestivibacter. The sequence goes on along the minus strand of CAVKOL010000045.1, from coordinate 4,879 downwards.
GCGCGACCATCTCCAACCAGTTCGACGACGTGGACATGAAGGCCTACGACGAGGACTTCACCTACCTCACCCGCGCCGACTGGACGGGCACCTTCCCCACCACCTACGAGTTTGAGGCCGACTCCCAGATGGCCGCCGACCTCGAGGTCAAGGAGGGCACCGACGACGCCGAGGCCACCATGCCCACGACGGGCGCCTCCAACGGCCTGACGCTTGCCATGATGAAGGACGTCGACGCCGACGACTCCTCTTGGAGCGACCTTCTCGACCAGTTGACCGCCGAGGAGATGTACAACCTCGTGCGCGTGGGCGGCTACCAGACCCAGACCGTGAGCTCGGTGGGCGCGCCCGCGACCGTGTGCGTTGACGGCCCCGCCTACGTGGGCAACGCCGGCACCACGGGCGTCACCCGCCCCGAGTCCACCTACGCCTGGTGCTCTGAGGTCGTCATCTCCTCTACCTGGAACACCGCGCTCGCGCAGCGCATGGGCGAGCTCATTGGCGAGGACTGCCTGGCCCAGGGCGAGCTCAACTTCTCGGGCTGGTACGCGCCTGCCATGAACATCCACCGCACCGCGTTCTCGGGCCGCAACTTCGAGTACTACTCCGAGGACAGCTTCCTGTCCGGCCAGTTTGGCGCCGCGACCGTCGCGGGCGCGCGCTCCAAGGGCGTCATCACCTTTGTCAAGCACTTTGCCTTGAACGACCAGGAGACCAACCGTACCCGCATCGCGACCTTCTCCAACGAGCAGGCCGTCCGCGAGATCTACCTGGCCGCCTTCGAGCCGAGCCTTAGCGACGACGAGACGGGCTCTTTGGGCGTCATGCTGAGCATGAACCGCGTGGGCACCTGCTGGTCGGGCGACCACAAGGGCCTTACCACCAACGTGCTTCGCGACGAGTGGGGCTTCGACGGCGTCGTGATCACCGACCAGGCCTCCTATCCCTCCGCGTTCCCCCTGCTGGCGATTCGCGCCGGCCTTGAGGGCGGTTGCGACCTGTGGCTCAACTCGGGCACCGACAACTGGCAGATCGAGGGCTACGAGTCCAACGCCACCGTCATGAGCGACCTGCGCGAGGCCTCCAAGCACATCCTGTACGCGGTCTCCCACAGCTTTGCCATGAACGGCATCTCGGCAAACGCCGAGGTCGTGCACGTGACGCCGCTTTGGGGCAAGTGCCTGATCGCGCTCGACGTCGTCGTTGCCGCGGCGGCCGTGGCGGGTATCGTCGTGATCGTGCGCAAGACCGACTGGGCCGGCGAGGCCACGGAGGCGGTCGAAGCCAAGAAGTAGGGCTTCTCGCCATCGCATGACCTAGCGCCAACAAGAAACGGGCCGTTCGACGTGGATGTCGGACGGCCCGTTTGCTGTGCGGGTTTGTTGCGCACGGCCTGCGCGGCGCGGCGTGTGGCGAGAAGAACCTAGCCCTCGACCTCGACGAGCTCGATGTTGAAGTTGAGGTCCTTGCCGGCCAGCTCGTGGTTGGCGTCCATGACAACCTGGCCGTTGCCGATGGCGACCACGGTGGCGGGCACGGGCATGCCGTTGGGGGCCTGCAGGTAGAGCTTGTCGCCCTCAGAGAGCTGGTCAAGGTTGGGGACGCTCTCGGCGGGGAAGGTGACGACGAGGTCGTCGCGCTTCTCGCCGTAGGCCTGGGCGGCGGGGATGTGGACGTCGATGACCTGGCCCACCTCCATGTCCTTGACGGCCTCGTCGAAGCCCTTGATCATCTGGCCGGCCATGCAGGTGAACTCCAGCGGCTGGTCGCGGTCGCGGCTAGAATCAAACTTCGAACCATCATCCAAGGTGCCGACGTAGTGGACCTTGACCTTTTTACCCTCGTTGCTCATTTATGCTCCTTGTTTTGGATGCAGCCGCGCCGGTGCGCGGACGTTATGCACGGCGCAACAGTATATCAGAGCAGCCAAAACGCACCCGTATGCATCCCAAGCGTTTCTCAGCCAAATGCACGGTTATGGGAAGATCGTCTCGAGCAAATCAACGCTTATGGGAAGATTCGGGGAGGGATTGACGGTTGTGGGAACTCTCTGAAGCTCAGGCTTTCCCATAACCGTTCAAATTGCGGGCCCGCCTGCCCCCGCGACCTTTGGGTTACCATAAAATAAGTTACCCCTAGTTGTTGGATCCGCGCAGATACGGAGAAACTCAATATGATGGATAAGCGGCTTCTTGGGCTGGTCCCAGAGGCGATGCGCCACGTGCTGCTCACGGTGGCGTGGCAGTGGGTGGGACTTGTTGGCAACGTCTGCATGGTCTGGGTCATCGCCCGGGCCCTGGCGGCGCTGCTCACCGGCGCTACCTTGGGCGCCTACCTGCTGTGGGTTTTGGCCGTGGGCATTGTGGCCCGCGTCGTCTCGGTGCGCCTGGCCGCGCGCGAGAGCTTTGCCGCGTCGCAAGACGTCAAGCGCACCCTGCGCCGCCGCATCTTCGAGAAGCTCTTGGCCCTGGGCCCCAACTACACCGAGCAGGTCCCCACGGCCGAGGTCGTCCAGCTCTCGGTCGAGGGCTGCGAGCAGCTCGAGACCTACTTTGGCCAGTACCTGCCGCAGCTGTTCTACTCGGTTCTGGCCCCGGTCACCCTCTTTATCGTGGTGGCCCCCATCAGCCTGCCGGCGGCGATCGTGCTTCTCGTCTGCGTGCCCTTGATCCCCGTGGTCATCATGGCGGTGCAAAAGGTGGCCAAGCGCATCCTGGGCACCTACTGGGACCAGTACGCGAACCTGGGCGACTCTTTCTTGGAGAACCTCCAGGGCCTCACGACCCTCAAGATCTACCAGGCCGACGAGGCCCGTCACCAGGCCATGAACAAGGAGGCCGAGCACTTTCGCGTGGTCACGATGAAGGTCTTGTCCATGCAGCTCAACTCCATCATCGTGATGGACATCGTGGCCTTGGGAGGCGCCGTTGCCGGCATGGCGGTGGCTCTCTTTGCGACGGCCGCGGGCGCCATCGACCTGTTTGGCTGCCTCTTCATCATCTTGGTCTCGGCCGATTTCTTCTTGCCCATGCGCCAGCTGGGCTCGTTTTTCCACGTGGCCATGAACGGTATCGCCGCAAGTGAGAAGATCTTTAACCTGCTGGCCCTGCCCGAGCCGCCCGAGCGTGAGGTCAAGCCTTGCCCGGGCGACCACTTTGCCCTGCGCAACGTTTGCTTTGGCTACACGGCCGACCGACAGGTGTTGAACCGCGTCGAGATGGACATCCCTTCCTGTGGCATGACCGCCATCGTGGGCGAGTCGGGCAGCGGCAAGTCCACTGTCGCGGGCCTGCTTGCGGGCCGCTGGTCGGTGACCTCTGGCAAGCTCATGCTGGGCGGCAAGGACCTGGACAGCGTGAACCGCGCGGCGCTCTCGCGCTACGTGACCACGGTGGGCCTGGGGGCGCACCTGTTTGCGGGCACGGTGCGCGACAACCTCTTGATGGCCGCGCCCGCCGCAAAAGACGACGAGCTGTGGGGCGCCCTCGAGCTGGCCAACCTCGCCGATTTCCTGCGCGAGCAGGACGGCCTGGACACCCGCTTGACCGAGGGTGCGCAGAACCTCTCGGGCGGCCAGCGCCAGCGCCTGGCCCTGGCCCGCGCGACCCTGCGCAACAGCCCGGTCTACATCTTCGACGAGGCCACGAGCAACATCGACGTCGAGTCGGAGGAAGCCGTCATGGCGGCGATCTACCGCCTGGCGCGCACCCACGCCGTCGTTTTGATCAGCCACCGCCTGGCAAACGCCGTCGACGCGGGGCGCATCTACGTGCTTAACCACGGCAGCGTGGCGGGCGTGGGCACCCACGCCGAGCTGCTGGAATCCTGCGAGACGTACCGCGAGCTGTGGGAGACGCAGGCCGCGCTTGAGTCGTACGCGGCAGGGGAGAAGCGCGTGGAAGCTGAGAGGGACGACGAGGGCGAAGCTCGCACGGATGGCGAGGCAGATGCGGAGACGCCCGCCAACACCGAAGTCCCCGCCGACAGCAACGCCGAGACGAACGAGGAGGCCGCCGATGGCCGCTAAGAAACGCACCAACGCCCAGGTCATGTGGCGCATGCTGGGCATCGCCAAGCCCCTTGCGGGTTGGATGGTCATCGCCGTGGTCACCGGCGTGGCCGGCTTCTGCTGCGCCACGGGCATTCCCGTGCTGGCCTCGTGGGCGGCGCTTGCCGCCGCGGGTTTCTCGCCTTCCGGCGCACCCGTCAACCTGGCCGCCGTCGTCGCGGTTCTCGCCGCCATGGCCGTGGCCCGCGGCGTCCTGCACTACATCGAGCAGCGCTGCAACCACTACATCGCCTTTAGGCTGCTGGCCCACATCCGAGACCTGGTCTTCTCGGCGCTTCGTCGCCTGTGCCCGGCCAAGCTCGCCGGGGCAGACCGCGGCAGCCTCATCTCGACCTTGACCTCCGACGTCGAGCTCCTTGAGGTCTTCTATGCCCACACGATCAGCCCCATTTGCATCGCCGTGGCGATGGCGGCCGTCATGGCGGCTTTTCTCGGCAGCATCCACGTCTACCTGGCCTTGGTTGCCCTGGCGAGCTACGCGCTGGTGGGTATCGCCGTACCGGTCTTGATCTCGCGCGCCTCGGGCACGCGCGGCCGCGCCTCGCGCGACCAGGCGGCCGATCTCTCGAGCTTTGTGCTTGAGGGCCTGCGCGGCTTGGACCAGATCCTGCAGTACGGGGCCGGTCCCGCGCGCCTGGCCCAGCTTGACCGCAAGAGCAGCGCCCTGGTAGAGACCCAGCGCGAGCTGCGCGGCTTGGCGGCCCAGGGCCAGGCGGCCACCACGGGCGCCATCATGGTCCTGTCGTGCCTGCAGATGCTTCTGGGCATTCGCCTGGCCACCACGGGCGCCGTCACGGCCCAAGGCGCGGT
>CAVKOL010000044.1:0-15781 GCA_963658035.1 Bacteroidaceae bacterium | reverse complement strand
GCCAGATGTAGCGGTGAGAGGTGCCGTGGGCGCCGTACTTGCGGATGTGGAGCTTGTCGACCACGTCGCGGGGAAGGGCGTAGCGCCAGGCGTGCTCGGGCATGTTGTAGTGGAACGCGGTGTCGGGGACGATGACGTTGCCCAGCTCGGGGAACATGTCGCGGCAGATCTCGACGACGTCGGCCTCGGGGTAGTTGTGCAGCGGGGCGAGAGGAGCGACCTCGCGGACCTTGGCCAGCACGTCGTCATCCACAACGGCGGACTCGGGGAAGTACCAGCCGCCCTGGACCATGCGGTGGCCGATGCCGTCGACCTTCTGGGGGACGCTCTTCAAGATCTCGAAGACGTGGCTGATGGCGGTCTTGTGGTCGGGAAGCGCGACCTCGAGCTTCTGCTTGCCGGAGCCGTTCTCCTCGTGGCCGATGAAGGAGCCGTCGATGCCGATGCGCTCGCAGTTGCCCTTGGCGTAGACCTCGCGGGTGTCGACGTCGAGCAGCTGGTACTTCAGCGAAGAGCTGCCGGCATTGATGACCAGGACGTTCATTTCTCTCCTCTCATGCGCAAGGGACTATCCCTTAGCGACAAAAATTTACAGCTAGACAAGGATAGCCCCAAGCGGGGCTATCACAGGTAATTCATTAATCGATTTCACGCAGGCCGGCGGGCCGGGAAAACCTTGCCGAGAAGCGCGGCCGGGCACCAGCCCTAGCGATCGGCGAACAGGACTTCCTCGACCAGGCGCGCGGCGTTCTCGATGCACTGGGGGCAGCTGCAAAGGACGGTGCCCGTCTCGACGCCCTTGAGGTCTGCGCAGCGCGTGGCGCCCGACATCTCCTCGAAGCGCGAGACCAGCTCGCGGGAGACCTTGTAGGTCTGGCCCTTGCTGGTGGGGGCGTCAAGGTCGGCGCAGCTGCCGGCCAGGCCGGCCAGCACGCAGGCGCCGGAAAGAGCGCCGCAGGTGCCCTTCATGCCGCCCATGCCAAGGCCCAGGCCCTCGGTGGCCGCGAAGGCGGTCTTCTCGTCAATGCCAACCAGGTCGGCGTAGGTGCAGGCGATGGCCTGGGCGCAGTTGAAGCCGCGGTTGTGCCGGGTGGCGCAGTCGTTGATACGAGATTCCATGGCGCTTACGCCTCCTTGGGAAGAAGGCCCTCGCCGAGCTTGGTGCCGCCCAGGACATGCATGTGCAGGTGCATGACCGTCTGGCCGGCGTCGGCGCCGGTGTTCATGATGCAGCGAAAACCGCTCTGGTCCAGGCCGTTTGCCTCGGCCACTGCCTTGGCGGCGCGGGTCATGGACTCAAGGGTGGCGGCGGGCACGCCGTCGATGATGTTGGCGTAGTGCTTCTTGGGGACCACTAAAACGTGGACGGGGGCTTGGGGGTTAAGGTCCTTGAAGGCCACGACGTTGTCGTCCTCATAGACAAAGTCGCTGGGAATCTCGCCGTTGGCGATCTTGCAGAAGATGCAGTCGGACATGGTTTCCTCTCCTTACTGTGCGATGTCGCGTTACCGCGCGCTACTCATCAATATAAGCCGTCGAGGGCGCCGAGGTGGTGTCGACAACCGCACTGTTCTCGTCGGCGGCGTCCATAAGCACGCGAACTTTCTGGTCGGCGGCGGCCAGGCGCTCGCGCAGGCTCTTCAAGAGCTCGACGCCGCGGCCGTACTTCTCCAGCGACTCCTCGAGCTCGAGGTCGCCGGCCTCAAGCGCGCGCACGATGAGCTCGAGCTCGACGGAGGCCTCTTTGAACGTCATCTGGTCGATCGCTTTGTCTGCCATGGGATTCCTTTCTTAGGAAAATTAGTAACTGAGAAGAACGCACTGCTTGGGCGCCTATTGAGCGCTGGTCGAGACGACCTTGGTTTTGACCGAGCCCTCGCCAAGCTGCACCGTGAGGTCCTGACCGAGAGCCACGTCCGCGGCCGACTTCACGACGTGGCCCTCCTCGTCCTTGGCGATGGCGTAGCCGCGCGAGAGGACCTTCAAGGGGCTCAGCGCGTCAAGGGACGCCGCGTAGCGCGAGAGCTGCGCCGCTCCCTTATCGGTCAAGTGCTCACCCAGGTTGACCAGGCGAGAATCGTAGCGGTCGCAGTTCTCGCCGTAACGCGCCAGGGTCTTGGGCAAGGCCGCCGAGAAGCGCTGGGACAACTGGTCCACGTCGGCGCGCCTGGTCTTGAGGGGCGCCGTGGGGTCCTGCAGGCACTTGCGCGAGGCGTAGCCCGACACCAGCACCTCAAGGCGCGAGAGCGCAGACCCCATGCTCGCGTCTGCACGGCGACCATAGCCGTCGAGCTGCGCAAACGCCGAGTCGAGCGTGGTCTGCATGGCCTGGCCCAGACGGCGCTGGCGCTGGATCATCTGGCGCTGGATGTCGTCGATGCCCGGCGCCACCGACTCGGCGGCGGCCGTGGGCGTCGAGGTCCTGCGGTCGGCCACCATGTCGGCGATCGAGGTGTCGGGCTCGTGCCCAATGCCGGTGATCACGGGCACGGGGCTTGCCACGATGGCGCGGGCCACCGACTCGTCGTTGAAGCACATGAGGTCCTCGAACGAGCCACCGCCGCGCACCAGCAAAATGGCGTCGGGCCGTGCCGAGGCGGCAACCGCAAGCGCGCGAACGATCGTGGGCGGCGCCTGCTTGCCCTGGACACCGCAGCCAACGACGTCTATCTCTACCAGCGGGTTTCTTCTCGCCAACGTGCGCTTAACGTCCTCGATGACGCTGCCAGAAAGCGATGTCACCACGCAGACGCGGGTGCAGAAGGCAGGGATGGGCCTTTTGCGCGAGGCCTCCATCAGGCCCTCGGCCTCAAGGCGCTTTGCCAGCTCGGCCACCTGTTGGCGCAGGTAGCCCTCGCCGTAGAGCTCGACGTGCATGCCCTTGAAGGAAAGCCTGCCCGTGGTCTTCCACAGGTCGAAGTAACCAAACAGAAGTATCTGCAGGCCGTCCCTAAAGACGATGCCCTCGCGCTTCAAGGGCTCGTAGACGCCCTTTGGCACCATGACCTCCATGGACGACTGCTCGTCCTTGAGCTGGAAATAGCAGTGCCCGCTGCGGGCGTTCTGGCCGCGAAAGCCCGAGATCTCTCCCAGCACGCAGATGTTTCTGGGAAGGCTCTTTACCTTGGCGTCGACGACCGAAAGCGCGTCGCTTACCGAGATGGCGAGCGTCTCTTGATCTGCCATGGCGCTCCCCTACCTGTCGTCCCTGCCGCCGTAGCGAAGCAGCAGGTAGACAAGCTGGATAATCGATGAGAGCGCACCCGCCACATAGGTGAGCGCCGCCGCCACAAGCACGCTCTTGGCGCCCGAGTAATCGAGGTTTGAGCCGTGCGCCTTAAGGTAGGCGATGCCGCGGCGAGAGGCGTCGATCTCTACCGGAAGCGTCACCAGCGAAAAGATCACCGTGGCGGCATAGAGGCCAATAGCAAGCTGTACCAGGCCAAACGTATTCAAAAAGACGCCGGCGAGAAGAACGATCGACCAGAAGTTCTGGGCAAAGTTCACAACGGGCACCAGGGCCGTGCGCACCTTGTACATACCGTAGCCCTTGGCGCGCTGCACGGCGTGTCCTGCCTCGTGACAGGCGACGGCAAGCGAGGCCACCGAGGCGCCGCGGTAGTTGTCGTCGGACAAGTGCAGCATCTCGTCTCGCGGGTCGAAGTAGTCGGTCAAGGTGCCGCCCACGCGCGTGATGCCGATGTTTGACGCCCCGCCCTCGTCGAGCATACGGCGGGCGACGTCGCGGCCCGTGCCACTGATCGTGGCCTGCACCCCCGACCACTTGCGGTAGGTGCTCTTGATGTAGGCCTGGGCCGCGAAGCCGATGATGGCCGAGAGGACCAGGGCGATGATGTAGCCGGTGTCCATCCCGTAGCCGTATCCGTAGCCGTAACCGTAGTATCCGTAACCCATGGGGCGAACTCCAATCATGTTTGGCGCGGGTGCAGGGCGCCGTCTTAACGCATGGGTTTTCTTATACCCAACGCACCGGACAAAAAATGCCAGCCGTCTTGTCTACAAAAGCTCGATGTGCCCGTTCACCACCGTGAGGCCCACCTCGCCGGACAAAAGGCGAGACAGGCTCTTGCCCGCAAGCTCCCAGCGCCAGCCGCGCGAAAGGCGGCTCTTCTCGCGGTTAGAGATGAAGTCGAGAAGGTCGTCTTTGGTGGCGATGAGCTGCGGCGCCACGCCGGACTTCTCGGAAATAACGCGCAGCATGGCGTACATGAGGTCGCAGACGCCGTCGGTCTCGGCCGAGGAGCGGGTGTGCTTTTGGGTGCGGGGGTAATCGGCCGGGGCGCAGGCCAGGCCGGCCCTCACCGCGCCAACAACGTCGCGGGCGTCGGCATCGCTAAAGCCCTCGGTCCCGCGGATGCGGCGCAGGCGCTCCAGCGTGGCCGGGGCGCGCTTGCAAATCTCGACGACGACCTCGTCGGAGCACAGCCACTTGCGCGGGATATCGCGCGAGGCGGCCAGGTCTTCTCGCCAGGCGCACACCTCGCGGGCAACGGCCAGCTGCTTTCTGGTGAGCGAGCCGGACTTCTTGAGCCGCAGGTAGGCCTCGCGCGAGTCGCGGTGGAAGTGCGCGGGGTCTGCGACCTCGTCCATCTCGGGCAAGACCCAGGCCAGGCGGTCGGCGCGGGTGAGCTCCTCCATCATCTTCTCGTAGATGCCGGGCAGGTAGCGCACGTCGTCCTCGGCGTACTTGAGCTGGTCATGGTCAAGGGGGCGGCGCGACCAGTCGGTCAAGGACTCGGCCTTGGGCAGGTGGACGTCGCAATAGGTCTCGACCAGGTTGCCGTAGCTCAGCTGCTGGCGCATGCCCAAAAAAGCCGCCGCGACCTGCGTGTCGAAGACGGGGGCGCAATCGACGCCCAGGTGGTCGTAGATGACCTCAAGGTCCTGGCCGCAGGCGTGGAAGACCTTGGTGACCTCGGGATTCGTGAAGATCGCGGCCAAAGGGGACAGGTCGTCGATGGCCAAAGGGTCGATGGCGGCGATGTTGCCGCCGGCGTTCACCTGGATAAGGCACAGCTTGGGAAAATAGGTCTTCTCGCGTAGGAACTCGGTGTCGACCGCGACGACCTTGGACTTCGAAGCCTTCTCGCAATAGGCCAAAAGCTCACTGGAATCGCAAATGTACACTGCTCTCGATTCTGTCGTGTCCTGGGATGGGTACCATCGTATGACATATGCTTGTTTTGCTGGGCGCCAAAACGCCCCGTACATGATATGGGATTCCACGGGTGCCCGTGCCTTGCGCCGGAAAGGTCTTGTATGCGCACGCTTATTGTTCATAACCCAAAGTCGGGCTTTGGCTCCGATGCCGTCTTCCAGTTCGAGCGCGCGTTGGTGCACGCGGGCGACGAATGCGTCCTACGCGTCCTTGCGCCAGGCGACAACGGCGAGAAGATCTTGGCCGACGCCGAGGACTTCGACGTGGTCGTGGTCTCGGGCGGCGACGGCACGGTGGCGTCGCTTTTGTACGACCTGCGCGGCCGCAAGGTCCCTACCTGCGTCTTTCCCTCGGGCACGGCCAACTTGCTGTGCGCCAACATCGGCAACGGGGCAGAGCCCGCGGCCTTGGCGCGGGCATGCCGCCAAAACACCTACGCCGACCTCGACATGGGAGAGATGCGCTGGGTGGACGAGAATGGCTGCGAGCACCGAGCTGGCTTCTCGCTGATGAGCGGTACCGGCTTTGATGCCCAGCTCATGCAGGCGGCGCTTCCCAACAAGGCGTCGATGGGCCAGGCGGCCTACTTTGCCGCGGTGCTCGAGAACACCCACCCCGACGTGATCCAGTTCAAGATCACCGTGGACGGGCAGGTCTACGAGCGCGAGGGAATCACCTGCATGGTGGCCAACAACGCCATGATGCAGGGCGACATCCAGATCGTCCCCAACTGCCGCATGGACGACGGGCGCCTGGACGTGATCGTGGTCGAGACCAACCGCGCGGCGCAGCTGTTGCGGCCGTTGATCTTTGGCCTGGTGGACCCTTCGGGCAACGCGATCGGGCGTCCCAAGCTTGAGAGCTTTAGCGGCCAGCACATCAGGGTCGAGGCCTCCAAGCCCGTGCCCATCGAGATCGACGGCGAGGTCGTGGACGGCAAGACCCTTGCCTACGAGGCGGTTTGTCTGCCCGGGGCGTCGCGGATCATCGTCGACAGCATGAGCCCCTACAAGGCCGCCGCCGGCGCGCCGGTTGCCGGCGAGGAAGAGATCGCCTACCCGGAGTAGTGCGGGGCGGGCGCCGGAAACGACGGGCTCTTCTCGATTTGGACCGATGTTTGTACAAACATTCCTGATCTGTTCCGTTCTTTGTACAAACATCGGCGTTATCCAAGAAATCCGGCCCCTTGACCTACAGAGAACAGCGCGTTTTAAAGCGTGGCGAGAAGAAACCGCGAGCGGGCTCCCAAGGATACCCTTGAGAGCCCGCTTTAGTGTGTTGCCGCGACTTGCCTAGCTTTTCTGGAAGCAGTTGGCCGTGGACCCAGGCGCGGCGGAGCCCTTGGGCACCAGCTTCACCTGGATGGCCTCCAAGCGCAGAGACATGCCCTCGGTACCGGCCTTCTCACCGTTCTTTGCCCATCCCATCCAGCCGATGTTTTGGGCATGCACGCGGTAGTAGACGTCATAGTACTCGGCCATCTCTCCGACAAGGCGAATCTGCATGGCCTCGACACGCTTGGACTGGCCATAGGTGCCGCCCATGTTCGACCAGCTCTGCCAACCGATGTCCTGGACATGGGCGCGGATTTGCACGGCGCCGTCGCGGTCGGCGTTCTTAAGGGAGACCTTAAGCGCCTCAACGCGCAGCGACTGGCCGCTAGTGCCGGCAATCGTACCGTCGGACACGGCCGACTGCCATCCGATGTTCTGCACGTGAGCCTGGTATTCGACGGTCGCGGGCGGTCTGCGGTACGTGTTGGCCGTAGACCCCGGCGCCGAGCCACCCTTGGGAACGAGCTTCACCTGAATGGCCTCAAGACGCAGGGAGTAGCCCTCCGTGCCGGCCTTCTCACCGTTCTTTGCCCAGCCCATCCAGCCGTAGTTCTGAGCATGGACGCGATAGTAGACGTCGTAGTGCTCCGCAATCTCGCCGGTAAGGCGAACCCTCAGCGCCTCGACGCGCTTTGACTGTCCATAGGTGCCGCCCATGGTAGACCAGTCCTGCCAGCCAATATCCTGGACATGGGCGCTGATCTGGACACCACCGCTATAGGAAGAGCTTTGAAGCGAGAGGCGCAGGGCCTCGACTCGCAGCGACTGACCGCTCGTGCCGGCAACAGCCCCGTCCTTCACGGCCGCCTGCCACCCGATGTTTTGCACGTGCGCCTGGTAGACGATGCTTGGAGTGGACTTCTCGACAATACTGAAGCTGCCCGTTGCCGTGCCCGTGTAGTTGCCCTTGAAGGTCGCCTTAACCGTGGCGGTGCCGACCTTTGTGTTGTTGGAGTACGAAAGCGTGTAGTCGGTCCCCTGCTTCAAGGTCTTTCCGTCGAGCGTCACCGTGGCGGAGGGTGTCAGGGCCTTGCCGGTGTAAGTCTGCTTCTCGGCCTTGACAGTCGCTTTAGAGGCGTCGGCCGCGCTAATTTTGAAAGAACCGCTGGCAGAACCGGTGTAGTTGCCCTTAAACGTCACTGTCACCTTGGCCGTTCCGCGCGCGACGTTGTTGGAATACGAGGCGTCGTAATCCACACCGTTCTCAAGGGTTTGACCGTTAAGGGTCACCGTGGGCTCGGGCGTGAGAGCCGAGCCGGTCCAGGCCTGGTCGGCGACTACCACGTCTGCCTTGGATGCGTCAGCGGCGATGATTTCAAAGACCCCATAGGTTGAGCCCTTGTAGTCACCCTTACCGATAATCGAGACCCCTCCAAAGCCAACGTTTACGTTATCCCAATACACAAGGTCGTAATCCGTGCCCCCAACAAGGGTCTTCTCGCCGACCTTAACCTCGACCTCGGGATAAAGTCCCTCACCCGTATATGGAATATCGGAGACGATCGAGACCTCGGCATCCGAAATATCAACTCGCGTAGACGGGGTTACTTGAATCAGGTAGCTAAAAATCAAGGACGTGCCAATGTATCCGTTAAGCGTGGTATAACCCGCGCTCAAGGGAGCTAGTTCAACTTTCCCCTCGGTGTGCTGGTAGCCGCCCAAAGAAATCTGGCTGGCATTGACCGATGAAATGCGAGCAACGGATGAATCGCTCAGCGACCAAGAAATGTCGGCGGCAGTATCGGCAGAAAAAGCAACCGAGAGGGACGCATCGTCCTCGGAACAGATGTAATCAGGACCTGCAATGTTGAACTGGTAGACCAGGGTCCCGAAGTAATCGCCCAGACCGGCAATCGTAATGGTCGCAGTACCAATATCGGTGTTATCAGAATACTCAACAGAATAATCAACGCCCTCGGTCAGGCCGTCAGCGACAACCGTCTTAGTGACAGGCTCGCCGGTCCAAGCTTCGTCGGCCGTGTCGACCGAGAACATCTCATCAGAGAGTTGCTCACACAAAGAATAGGTCGCCTCAACGCAATTGGGAATTTCAAAGCAATAGTAAGCCTTGCCGTCGGCCGAACTCCTCCAATGGGAGCCAGGGAACAAAGTCAAACGTTCCTCACTGGCACCACAGAATGAGAAGCCGCGACCAAGTTTGACGCTTGCGAGAGAATGACAATTCTCGAGCATGCAAAGCATATATTTAGCAGAAGACGTATCAAAGCTTGAAATATCAAGCGAGACAAGTGATGAGCAGCCGTCAAACATATAACGCATGTCAGATACATTTGATGTGTCAAAACCAGAAAGGTCCAACGAACCAAGTGATGAGCAGCCCTCAAACAATCCGAACATGTCCGTGGCGCTACTTGTATCTAATCCGGAAAGGTCAGCGTCGAAAAGTTTCGAACAGCCAGAAAACATGCAGAAGAAAGACTCAGCTTTTGAAAAATCCAATCCAGATAGATTGACCGTAGCGAGTTCGGTGCAATCGTAAAACATCCATGAGACATCCAGGGCGCTTGATGTATCAAGGCAAGTCATGTTAATGCCAGTTAATGAAGAACAACCGCTAAACATGTGAGACATGGATTTAACGTCAGAAGAATCAAGCCCGTGAAGATCAACACTTTCAAGATTTGCCATATCTAGGAAAGCGCAAGTCAAAGTCGAAGCCTTTACAGCGCCTTCGAACTTTACACTACGCACTTCAGCCTTGTAATTTGACCAGGGAATCTCAGGGAGCTCTCCCTCGGTAGCTCCATTGGCGGGCCTAACAACGAGCGCGCCCTCAGAGTCGATGGACCATTCGCAAGTACCGCATTGAGCCCAGTCGGCGATGTAGTTAGTGTTCTGGGAATTCCCAGATGCGAGCGTCATCAGCGCTTCGCTTGTCTCGCTGACGCCCTCGGCAAGAGCGGGCGCGGGAACCATGCCCAGTACCAGGGCCGACGAGACAAGCACCCTAAGCGAAGTACTCGCCAGTTTGTTCCTCATAGCTCCTCCGTTTCAAACAAATTGAAAGACAGCTTAAGGAACGATACCCCCCAGGTACAAACCACGAGGATTTGATATCGGCGAGCGGGCAAAATCGAAGGTTGTCGGCTGGTGGCTAATTGGGAGGTTTTCTGTGGCGCAGGCGGCACTTAAAGGGGTTTTCTGCACAGAAAAGGCCCCGAAGTGCCGCTAAAGGGGACTTCGGGGCACAGAAAAGCTCCTAAACTGCCACCGTCCGCAGCCGAGAAGAACTACGCGTTGTCTGCGGGGAAGGCGACGCCCATTTGGCGGCGGGCCTCGTCCATGACGTGGAGGCTCCCGCGGGTAACCTGCTCGTACCAGGTAACGTCGGCCAGGGCGGCGGCGTCGCCGGACACCGCGCGCACGAAGGTCTCTATCTCGCAGGCCATGTCGCGGGCGGGCGGCTCTTCGCACTCAAGCGCGCGGGCCTCGCCGGCCTCAAGCCTAAAGACCATGCCCTTGTCCTCGTGGTCGTACACACGCGGGCGAGACGGGCACGACACCTGGTCGAACACCAGCGTGCCGGCGTCGCCCGCGATCTCGCAGCTCAACTTGTCGTCGGCGGTCTTGCCCCAGAACAGGGTCACGACCTTGTCGCCGTATCCCAGCAGCATGCTGCCGGAAAGGTCGATGCGCCCGTACGGGTCGCCCTCGGCGCAACCCGGCACGGCGACCGTGCGGCCCAGGGAGCGCACCTCATCGGGCACGCCAAACAGCGCGACGGCCGGCGCCACGGTGTAGATGCCCATGTCCATCAGCGCGCCCGCCGACATCGCGGGGTCGAAGATGTTGACCTTCTCGCCAGCCTTTAGTGGGGCGATGCGCGAGGTCACCTTGGCAAACGAGAAGGTCGCGAAGCTCACCTCGCCCAGGCGCGCCACCTCGTCGCGGATCGCGCGAAACGTGGGCACGTGGATGTTGCGCATGGCCTCCAGGGCAACGACGCCCTGCTCACGGGCGGCATCGAAGACGCGGGCCGCCTCGGCCTCGTTGGACGCAAAGGACTTCTCGACCAGCACGTGCTTGCCCGCCGCGATAAGCTCCAGTGCCTGCCTGGCGTGCAGCGCATTGGGGGACGCGATGTAGACGGCGTCGACATCGGCCGCGGCGGCCAGCTCACCAAGCGACGAGAAGCCCTTCTCGGCCCCGTGCTTCTGGGCAAACGCAAGCGCCTTCGAAGCATCACGCGAGTAGCAGCCCACAAGCCTGGCCCCGGCCACGTCGCCCAACGCCGCGATGAACTGCTCGCAGATCTTGCTCGTGCCGATAGTTGCAAATCTGATATCGCCCATGGCGCTCCCCCATCTTTGAAGACATTCTCCAGAAGTCATTCTAACGGCCCCGCGCCCACCCGCAAGCTGGTAAGGTCGAAGGCATCAGAAAGGTTTGGTGCTACATGTACTCATTCGATAGCCGCGTGCGTTACAGCGAGTGCGACGAGAACGGCCGCCTCTCGCTGGTCTCTATGATCGATTACCTGCAGGATTGCTCGACCTTCCAGTGCGAGGACCTGGGCGAGGGCATCCTAAAACTCAAGGAAGAGGGCCTGGGTTGGATCTTGGCCAACTGGCGCATCGAGATTTACCGTCTGCCCGTCTTTGGCGAGAAGATCCGCACCTTCACCTGGTGCTACGAGATGAAGAGCCTGCATGCCCGCCGCTGTTTCGAGATCCGCGACGAGAAAGGCGAGAGCCTGGTCGTCGCCGACTCCCAATGGTTCATCTTTGACCTCAACAACCGCAAGGTCGCCCGCGTGCCCGCCAGCCAGCAGTTCTACCTGGAGGACACCCCGCGCGCCCAGATGGGCAAGATGGAGCGCAAGCTCACCGGCACAGGCGAGCCCACGCAGACCTCCCCCATCACCGTGAGCGAGCAGCACCTTGACACCAACCAGCACGTCAACAACGCCCAGTACGTCCTCATGGCCGCCGAGGCCCTGCACGAGCTGGGCGCCGACGCCCCTCTAGACAACCTCTGCGTCCAGTACCGCAACATGGCGCGCCTGGGCGACACCGTGTGCCCCCACGTCTACCCCTGCGAGGGCGGCCACACCGTCGAGCTCAAGGGTACCGACGACACTCTCTTCGCAACCGTTCGATTCCAAGGAAAGTAGGACATCCATGTCTTTGCCCACCATCCACGTGGCCGCCGCCGCGATCGAGAAAGACAAGTGCCTTTTGGCCGCCAAGCGCGCCGACGTCGAGACAGGCGCCGCCTGGGAGTTTCCCGGCGGCAAGGTCGAGGACGGCGAGGCGCCCGAGGAGGCTCTTCGCCGCGAGATCGCCGAGGAGCTGGGCTGCATGCTGCAGGTGATTCTGCCCTTTGACACCATCGAGTGCGACTACCCCGACTTCCACCTGTCGATGGACCTCTTTGTGTGCACCCTGGCCCCCGGCGCAGAGCCTGCCGCCAGCGTGCACAGCGAGCTGCGTTGGCTGTCGAAAAACGACCTTCTCAGCGTCGAGTGGCTGGCCGCCGACAACGACGCCGCCATGCGCCTGGGCCTTTTTTGGGACCAGTTCTTCGAGGAAGAGCATCTCTAGGATTACCAGGGGTTTCCAAGGCTTTCTCGGTAAGAAAACCCCAGCAAGCAACGAAAGGACCACTCCATGAGCAAGGCAGATGACATCTTTTGCGCCATGTGCCAGGACATCATTGACAACGGCACCACCACCGAGGGCCAGAAGGTGCGCCCGCGCTGGGAGGACGGCACGCCCGCCTATACCATCAAGCGCTTTGGCGTCTGCAACCGCTATAACCTAAAAGAGGAGTTCCCGGCGCTCACCCTGCGCCGCACGGCCTTGAAGTCGGCCATGGACGAGGTCTTGTGGATCTACCAGAAGAAGTCCAACAACATCGGCGACCTCAAGAGCCACATCTGGGACGAGTGGGCAGATAAGACGGGCTCGATCGGCAAGGCATACGGCTACCAGATCGGCGTCAAGAGCCACTACCCCCAGGGCGACTTCGACCAGATGGACAAGGTGCTCTACGACCTCAAGGAGACCCCGTACTCCCGCCGCATCATGACCAACACCTACGTCTTTGCCGACTTAAGCGAGATGAACCTCTACCCCTGCGCCTACTCGGTCACGTACAACGTTACACAAGAGCCCGGCGAGGACCGCCCCACCCTCAACATGCTGCTCAACCAGCGCAGCCAAGACGTGTTGGCCGCCAACAACTGGAACGTGTGCCAGTACGCCATCCTTCTTATGATGGTCGCGCAGTCCGTGGACATGAACGCGGGCGAGCTGGTGCACATGATCGCCGATGCCCACATCTACGACCGCCACGTCGACGTCATCCGCGAGCTCATCTCGCGACCGCGCTTTGCCGCGCCCAAGGTGAGCCTGAACCCCGATGTCCACGACTTCTACGACTTCACCACGGCCGACCTTCTCGTCGAGAACTACGAGCACGGACCGCAGGTGACCAACATCCCCATCGCCGTCTAAGAGCCAAGGAGAAGACAGTGGCCGAGAAGACCATAAAGACCGACACCCCCGCCGTCATCCCCAATCTCCACGCCATCGTCGCCGTGTGCGACGACTGGGGCATCGGCCGCGCCGGCGACATGCTGGTGCGAAACCGCGAGGACATGCGCTCCTTCGTGGCCCACACCAAGGGCCACACGGTTCTCATGGGCAGGAAGACCCTTGAGAGCTTCCCGGGCGCCCAGCCCCTGGTAGACCGCAGGAACATCGTCGTATCTCGCCAGCCGGGCTTCGCGCCTGCGGGCGTCGAGGTCGCGCGTACCCTGGACGACGCCCTGGCACTGGCCGCGGGCGACGACGAGGTCTGGGTCATCGGAGGCGGCCAGGTCTACGCTGCCCTTCTCCCCCGCTGCTCCACGGCCGTCGTCACCAAGAACCACTGCGTGCGCGAGGCCGACACGTTCTTCCCCAACCTGGACGCCGACCCCACGTGGCAAATTGCCCAGCAAACCTGCGGGGGGACCACAAAATCTGGTATAAACTTTGATTTTGTCACCTACATGCGCGCCTAGCGCGCGGCCACGTTAAGGTACGAAACCGAAGGGCGGATCCACGATGGGCGTCTTTCCACGAGCAACCCAAAGAGACGCCGCTGTTGGCGAGAAGACCCACCCTTTTGAGCGCGAGCAGATCCGCCGCTATTCCAGCCGCGTTCGCTACGCCGTGCCGATCGCGCGCAGCAACCTGCGGATGCTCGGTGCCGCCTCGACGGCGAGCATCTTTATCATGGCGCTCATCGTGATACAACGTTGTATGGCGATGAATGCCCCCTCGCCCCAAATCATTCCCTTTGCCGCGGCCCTCGTGGTCATGATCGTGCTGGCTGCTGTATCCAACCGGCCGCATGACGAGGAATGGACCGTCCCCGTGGCCTTGACCGGCGTCGCGCTCTTCAACGCCTGCTGGTACCTCACCGTTTTCTTCTACGACACCCTCGTCAAACCCGAGGCAAAGGCCGTCTTGAGCTGCGTCGCCTTTGTCGCCATCCCGGCCCTCTTCGACTCGAAGCCCCTCAACAAGTTGTGCTCCACGGCCGTGGCGTTTTTAACCTTCGCGGGCCTCGAGTTCGCCTTCGTTTCCCCCGCGCTTCGAACCGTCGACTTTGCCAACGCGGTCTTTGCCGTGGCGATCGGCCTGGTGGTGGGCATCAATAAATCCGACTCGGCCATTGGTCGCTTGGTTCTTCTCGACATGTACCGGGCCTCGACCAAGACGTCGATCTGGGTCTCGCAGATGGATTTGGTGGACGGCTCGTTCACGCTGCTTCGAGCCCCGTCGTACATCCCAAACGGCAGCTTTGACGAGAAGGACAACCAGCAGGCCCTTGCCTTTGCCGTCAGCTACATCGACGCCGATTACCGCGAGAAGTTCAACGAGTTTCTCGACACCGCGACGATCGCGCAGCGCCTCGAGGCCTCGCAGGGCAAGCTGTCGGTGGTCATCCGCGACATCAAGGGTACCTGGATCCGCCTGACCGCCGTCGAACAGGGCAGCTACAAGGGTACAGTGATCTCGGTGACCTTGATCGGCGACGACATCACCGGCGAGGTCGAGGCCCAGCTTAGCTACCAAAAGAAGCTGCGTCAGACGGCCCTTGAGGCCGAGCGCGCAAACGCCGCCAAGACGAGCTTCTTGCGCCACATGAGCCACGACGTGCGCACGCCCATCAACGGCATACGCGGCGAGCTGTTGATCGCCGAGCACTACCCCAACGACCTCGCTCGCCAGGCCGAGTGCCGCCACAAGATCCGCGAGGCCTCGGACTACCTGCTTACCCTGGTCAACAACATCCTGGACATGAGCAAGCTCGAGAGCGGCGCCCACGAGCTTGAGAGCAAGCCCTTTGACCTTGGGCAGATTCTAGAGGACATCGCAGAGGTCACCCAGATGCTGACCGCCGAGCGAAAGATCGAGCTCAAAATAGCCGGCAGCCTCGACGACGTGCCTCACAAACGGGTTATGGGCAGCCCCAAACACCTGCAGCAGGTCCTGGCCAATCTCAGCGGCAACGCCGTCAAGTACAACCGCCCTGGCGGCACCATCACCTTGTCTTGCCACGAGCTGTCCTTCGACGGCGAGCGCGCCTTGTATGAATTTACCTGCGCAGACACCGGCATCGGCATGAGCCAGGAGTTCCAAGCCCGCATGTTCGAGCCCTTCTCACAGGAGGAGCGAGACGAGAACGCCACCGCCGCCGGCTCTGGCCTAGGTCTTTCCATCGTCCACGACCTGGTGGAGCAGATGGGCGGCACCATCGAGTGCCAAAGCGCAGTGGGCCAAGGCACCACCTTCCGTGTGCGCCTGTCCCTAGAGGTCGACAAGCAGGCAGCGGCGGAGAAGAGCATCGACGCGGACACCAGCGTGGACCTTACCGGCAAGCGCGCCCTTCTCGTCGAGGACAACGACCTCAACCGCGAGATCGCCGTCTTTATCCTTGAGCAAGAGGGCTTGACGGTCGACTGCGCCGTCAACGGCCAAGAAGCCGTCGAGAAGTTTGGCGCCGCCGATCCTGCCACCTACGACATCGTCTTCATGGACGTCATGATGCCCGTCATGGACGGGCTGGCGGCGACCCGCGCCATCCGCGCCCTGGACCGCCCAGACGCCCAGGCCACGCCCATCGTGGCCATGACGGCCAACGCCTTCCGCGACGATGTCCAGCGCAGCCACGACGCCGGCATGAACGAGCACCTGGTCAAACCCCTGGAGCCCGCCAAGATCCACGAGACGTTGCAGAAGCTCCTCGCCTA
>CAVKOL010000043.1:0-15801 GCA_963658035.1 Bacteroidaceae bacterium | reverse complement strand
TCCCGTGCTCCTCGTCGGACTTCTTGACCTGGTTCTCGGTGAAGTAGGTCTCCTCGGGCACGCAGTACCAGCCGTCGTAGCTGCCCTTATACAGGTAGCCGGACTCCTTCATGCGCTCCCACAGGTACTGCACGGCGTGGTGCTGGCGCGGCTCGGTGGTGCGGATGAAGTCGTCGTTGGAGATCTCGAGCTCTTCCCACAGGTTCTTGAAGAGAGGGGCCTGCGAGTCGCACCAGGCCTGCGGGGTGTCGAAGCCGTGGGCGCAGGCTGCCTCGGCGACCTTCTCGCCGTGCTCGTCCATGCCGGTGAGGAACTTCACGTCATAGCCCGCGGCGCGACGGTAGCGCGCCTGGACGTCGCACATCATGGTGCAGTAAGCGGTGCCCAGGTGAGGGGCCGCGTTGACGTAGTAGATGGGGGTCGTGATGTAGAACGAGGGCTTGGTGACGTTTGCCATGTTTTCACTCCTCATGACGGATGGATGGCAGATTGCGCAAATAACTGTACGATTGTAGCGCCGTTTCTAAATTTATGGGAAAGATGGGCGAGAAATGACGCTTACGCAGCTAAGGTACGTGATCGAGGTCGCCGAGGCCGGCTCGATGAGCGCCGCAGCGGCGCGGCTGTTCATCGCCCAGCCGAGCCTTTCCAAGGCCGTGGCCGAGCTTGAGGCCGAGATGGGCGTGACCATCTTCGAGCGCAGCTCGCGCGGCGTGCGCGCCACCGACGAGGGCACGCGCTTCTTGTCCTACGCGCGCCAGGTCGTCGAGCAGGCCGACCTGCTCGAGAGCCAGTACCTGCACACCGAGGCTCCCAAGCGCGTCTTTGCCGTGTCGAGCCAGCACTACGCCTTTGTGGTCAACGCCTTCGTCGAGTTGGTGCGCGAGCTGGGCCGCGACAAGTACGAGTTCTCGCTGCGCGAGGGGACCACGGCGGGCATCATCGAGGACGTTCGCACGCAGCGAAGCGAGGTGGGCGTCATCTACCGCAGCCGCTTTAACCAGGAGGTCATTGGCGCGGCGGTGGCTCGCGCCGAGCTGCGTTTCGAGCCGCTGTTTGTGGCCGCGCCCCACGTCTTTGTGAGCCGCACCTCGCCTTTGGCCGCGCGCGAGCGCGTGACGTTGGCCGACTTGGCGCCCTTCCCGCGCCTCACCTACGACCAGGGGACGCAGAACTCGTTTTACTTCTCGGAGGAGCTGCACGCCGTCGAGGTCGTGGACAAGCAGATCGTGGTGACCGACCGCGCCACGCTGTTCAACCTGCTCATTGGCCTGGACGGATACACCATTAGCTCGGGCATCCTGTCTGCCGACCTCAACGGCGAGGACATCGTGTCGCTGCCCCTGGAATCCGACGAGCACATGGAGGTGGGCTTCATCAAGCCGGCGGGCCGCGCCCTCTCCCCCATCGCCGCGCGCTACATCGAGCACCTGCGCGCCTACGTCGCGGGTTACCTCGAGGCCTAGGACGCATCGTTGCGAGCTTTTTTGGCCGGCGGCGTGCTTTTCTCGGCTGTGTGTCATAGCTTTTGGCTATAGCCACCAATAGCAACTCGATAGTTTTTTATGGCGAGAAAAGCTGCCACACTCGTTTGCGTCCAAATTAAGCGCAAGCGAAAGGAAATCTCATGTCCTACACCCACAACGCCCCGTTTAGGTACGACGTCGTCGGCAGCTTCCTGCGCCCCGACGTCCTGCACCAGGCCCGCCACGACTTCGCCAAGGGAACGATCGACGCCGCCGCCTTGAAGGCCGTCGAGGACGAGGCCATCCGCGACCTGGTTGCCAAGCAGAAGGCCGCCGGTCTGCACGTCATCACCGACGGTGAGTTTCGCCGCAGCTACTGGCACCTGGACTTTATGTGGGGGCTCAACGGCATCGAGCAGCGCGTCGCTCGCCAGGGCTATATGTTCCACGACGAGGAGACCACAGCCGACACCGCCGTCGTCACCGCAAAGATCAGCGGCGAGAACCACCCCTTTGTCGAGCACTTCAAGTTCGTGAAGGCGTTTGAGACCGACGGCGTCGTTGCCCGCCAGACCATGCCCGCCCCCGTGCAGACCTACTCGGAGGTCGTGCTTGACCGCTGCGACGGCCAGGTCGAGAGCCTGCGCGCCGTCTACGCAAACGACGAGGCCCTGATTGAAGACATCGCCGCCGCCTACCGCACCGTGATCGCCGAGCTCTACGCCGCCGGCTGCCGCAACATCCAGTTCGACGACTGCACCTGGGGCATCTACTGCGACACCGACTTCGTGGCCAAGACCGGCATGCAGCCCGTCGACATCCAGAAGGTCAGCGAGCTGGGTGTTCGTCTCAACAACCTGGCCATCGAGGGCAAGCCCGACGACCTGGTGATCACCACCCACGTCTGCCGCGGCAACTACCACTCGACCTACGCCTTCGAGGGCGGCTACGACCCCATCGCGCCGTACCTGTTTGCCGACGAGAACGTCGACGCCTTCTACCTAGAGTTCGACACCCCGCGCGCCGGCGGCTTCGAGCCCCTGGCCCACGTGGCCGAGGGCAAGAAGGTCGTGCTTGGCCTGGTGACCTCCAAGCAGCCCGGCCTTGAGGACGAGGAGCTTCTCGTCCAGCGCATCAACGAGGCAGCCAAGTACGTGCCGCTGGAGAACCTCTATCTGTCCCCGCAGTGCGGCTTTGCCTCGTGCGAGTGCGGCAACAAGCTCACCGAGGACGAGCAGTGGGCAAAGGTCGCCCTAGTCAAGCGCGTGGCCGAGCGCGTCTGGGGCCAGGCATAACCGTGCGGCTGCGGTAGCGAGAAGGGCTTCTCGCCGTCGCTACCACCATCGCCACCACCATCGGCGTCTGGCGTTCATACAAATTGGGGCCCGCCAAAGGATCTGCGACTCGATTCTTTGGCGGGCCCGTCTTTAGTTGCTTGCGCCGGTTGCGGCGAGAATAGCGTCGTAGACCTGGGCTTTTGGCAGCTTGAACTCACGGGCCAGGCGCTTTGCGAGAGCGCTTTTGGGCTCGCCGGCGGCCAAGCCCGCCTCGATGGCCTCCTCGACGCTGGCAGGTCCTCCCGCGGCGGCGCGGCGGCGCTCGTCAAGCTCGCCTGCCGTGGGCGCGGCGATGACCACCACGCACTCGCCGCGCACCTCTTCGCGGGCCGCGACCTGGTTCGCCAACTCGCCGGCCAGGCCGCGCACGCACTCCTCGTGGAGCTTCGTGAGCTCGCGCACCAGGGCCACGCGCCGCGCCGGGAAGACCTCGGCCACGTTGGCCAGGGTCTCGGCCACGCGGCGGGGGCTCTCGTAGATAACCAGCGCGCCGGGCACAAAGGCCAGCTCGCCCAGGCGCTCTACCTGCGCGGATTTCTTACGCGGCAAAAAGCCCTCGAAGAAAAAGTGCTCGCTCGCCAGGCCGCTGGCCACCAGCGCGCAGGTCACCGCCGAGGGCCCGGGCACGACCTCCACGCGAATGCCCTCGTCAAGGGCGGCGTCGACCAGGCGCTGGCCGGGGTCCGAGACACCGGGCATGCCAGCATCGGAGACAAACGCCACGTGCTCGCCGGCGGCCAGACGCTCCATCACGGGCGCCACGCGTTGCTCGATGATGTTCTCGTCGCAGCGCTCGAGCCGGGTATGCAGGTCAAAGGCGCTCATGAGCTTGCCGGTGACGCGCGTGTCCTCGCACAAGACGACGTCGGCGGCCCCCAGGGTCTCGATCACGCGCGGCGAGGCGTCGCCCAGGTTGCCGATGGGCGTGCCCACGATGCTGAGAAGCCCCGCCATTACGCGATCAACCCGCGCTCGAACGAGGCCAGCGCCACGCGGGCGTCCCAGCCGGGGAGAAGCTCGGAGGTCTTCCAGGTGTTGAAGAACCACGCGGGGCACTTCTCGTATGAGACCAGCTGCTCGGAGGTGTAGACGCGCTCGAGGGCGATGCGGCCCTCGGGGGTCATGGCCGAGTCTGCCATGGGCAGCGACGCCGACCACTTGCCCACCATGACGGGCATGCCGCTGTTCTGCGCGGCCTTGATGTACTTGGCCTCCTCGGCCACCAGCCGGCGCACGCCCGAGGGCGCCGAGACGTCGACCTTGGTGCGGCTCTTGTCCAGGTGGACGTCGAGCCACACGTTTTGGTAGTGGCGCTGGGCCATGAACTTGTTGAGGCCGGCGGGGTAGCCGCCGTCGGGCATGATGACCACGGGCTCGGGGCCCGCGGCGGTGCGGATAAGCTCGTAGGCCTCGCGGTAGTAGTTGCGAAGTTGATGCGGCGGGACGCCGTCGGTCACCGTGAAGCCGCGGCGGCGAGAGACGCCCACCTCGTCGGCGATCTCGATGCCAAAGAAGCCCAGGCGCGAGGCGTAGCGCTTGCACAGGGCGTATGTGACGTCCAGAGCGGCCTTTCTAGCTTGGGAGAAATCGGAGAGATCGGACATGCGGGTAGCGCCGCCGGTGAAGGTGCCGGGGTTGATCGCCAGGACAAAGACGACCTTGAGGTCGATGTCCTCGGCCCAGTCAAGGGCCTGGTCGATGACGTCGACGCAGCCCACGAAGGAGGCCGGGTCTGGTCCCGCGGCGCCAAAGGCGTACCAGGGCACGGGCAGGCGCACGGCGTTGAAGCCGCGCGAGGCCATGCGGTCGAAGTCCTCTTTGGTGATGAAGGTCTCGCGGTGGCGGCGCACGACGTCTGCGTAGCGGCGCTCACCCAAGGCCTCTACCAGCGAGTCCTCGTCCAACGAGCCCGACTCGGCAAAGAGCTCGGGCGTGACCCAGGGCTCCAAAGACAGCCAACCGGTAAGGTTCACTCCGTGCAAGACGTTGCCGGCCACCAGGCACCTCCCCTATCAAAAACGGTAATTACTTGCAGTCTACCCTTCTTCCACGACATAAATAGCGCGGTTGTTGGGCGTCTCGTTGCAATCCACGCGGCAAACGGGCAGGCCGCGGGCGGCCAGGCGACCGGCCAGGTAATGGGCGAGGTTCTCGGCCGTGGTCCTAAAGGGCAGGAAGGTAAGCGAGAAGCCCTCGTCTTGCAGCGCGGCCACCGTCGCGGGCTTAAGCGAGCCCTCCTCCACCAAGAAGGTGTGGTCAAGGGCGTCGCACTCCTCGCGCACGATCTTCTTGAAGCGGGTGAAGTCGACGACCATGTCCTTCTCGGCGCCCACGGCGTTGAGGTCGCGCGAGCGCACGTAGACCACGACGCGCCACTGGTGGCCGTGAAGGTTCTCGCATTTGCCGTGGTAGTCGGTGAGGAAGTGGGCCGAGTCAAACCAGTACTCGGTGGAAAGCTCGTACATCGGGATGCTCCTTTGGCAGCGGGCGCGGGGCGTGGGTTTGGGTTGGCGAGAAGGGCGCGGCGGGCCGGCGACCGGGCGGGCGGGGCGCAGGCGCTTCTCGGTGCCTAATGATAGGGCATGGGCTAGCCCCGCGGGGCCGCCGTGGAAGTCCCCACAACCAAGGTCGGCTGGATCACGATGCGCTGGAACTCCGTTGGGGCCGTGGCCTGGGCCGACGCGCCTCGCCCGGCGTCGATACGGGCCGACAAGAGCTCGAGGGCGCGCCCCGCAAGCGCCGCGACGTCCTGGTAGACCGAGGTGATGTTGGGCATGAAAAGGGCCGAGGCCTCGTTTCTGTCAAAACTCACGACCGAGATATCTTCCGGCACCTTGAGGCCCAGCTCGGTCAGGCGCCTCATGACGCCCGCCGTCATGAGGTCGCTTGTCGAGAAGAGCGCCGTGGCGCCCGCGGCAAGCAGCCCATCGACGGCCGCGTAGGCGCTCTCGCCGTGGTAGTCGCACTCGGCTACCAGGGCCTCGTTTACCCCAACGCCATGCTGCGCCAGGGATTCCCGGTAGCCCTCAAGGCGCAGGCGGCCGTTCTGTGAGTGATGGGTGTTGGCCAGGCAGGCGATCTGCATGTGCCCCAGGCCCAGCAGGTGGTCGCAGGCAAGACGAGCGCCCAGGCGGTTGTCGATGACCACCTTGTCGCAAGCGATCTCCTCCATCGCGCGGTCGACCATCACCAAAGGGACCGACAGGCGTCCCAAGCTGTCGAGAAGCCCTTCTCGCCCGGTGCCCGCGACCTCGGCGCTTGGCACAAAGACGATGCCGTCGACGCCCAGGGCGTCCAAGCGCAAAAGCTGCTCGGCGTCGCGAGCCGCCTCGTCGTCGGAGTTGGCGATGAACAGGCCGTACCCGGTTGCGCGGCACTGGCGCTCAAGGCGCTTTGCCAGCGCTGAGAAGAACGGGTTCTCGATGTCAGGGACAATGAGGCCCAGCGTGTCCGAGCGATTTGTGGCAAGACCACGGGCCGTGCGGTTGGCGTGGTAGTTCATGCGCTGGGCGCACTCCAAGATGCGGCGCCTGCTATCCTCGGAGATGCGGCAGGGGCGGTTGTTGAGCACCTGCGAGACGGCGGCCTCGGACATGTGCGCCTCGCGGGCGACGTCTTTGAGGGTCACTCGTTGAGCCATATGGCGTATCCCTTCGTATACACCGCGCACGGCGGCGTCCCCCAACAGGATACACCGGCAAGTTAAGCCGACGATTGTTGGGGGGCGCCCGGGGCCGTGCGCGAACTTGGCGACCTTAAAGGGCCGCGGCGGCAAGCCTTAGAGGAAGCACGCCATAGATAGGACAGACATGAAGACCGTGCCGGCGACCATGGGCACCGCCGTGCGGCGCACCAGCTCGGCGGGGTTCTTCTCAATGCTGCCCGCGACGATCATGATGACCGCCGAGACGGGCGAGACGGCTCGCAAGAGGTTGCCCGCAAGCCCCATGGAGACGCTGATCGCGATCGGCGAGATGCCGGCCGCGGCCGCCAGGGCCGGGATGAGCGGCACCATGGCGAAGAACAGGGCCGTGCCGGAGCCGGAGAGCAAGACGATGAGAGCCGTCAGACCAACCAGGATGAGCGGCAGGACAAAGCCCAGCCCTTCTCCGTTGATGGAGGTCATGGCTCCCTGCAGCTGGCTGATAAGGCCAAGCGACTTGAGACCCACAACAAAGACGCTGGCCGCGACCAGCAGGGCCACGATGGGGACGGCGTTGCCCATGCCCTTGAAGAAGGACTCGGTGGTGTCGAGGGCCTGGCGTGCGTCGCGACGGTGGACGCAGTCGCAGACAATGGCGACGACAAACGAGAAGAGCGTGGCGACCTCGACCGAGAGGCTCACCGTCGACCCCGCCAAGACCTGGGCCAGATAGACGGCGATGAGAAGAGCGATGGGCAGCAGGGGCAGGATGGCAAAAACGGCTTTGTGGAGCGCCGAACCCTGGATGACCAGGTCCTTCTCGGGCGTAGCGTCGCCCGCCGCCGCAGCGTTTTGGCCGTCGCAGAAGCGCTGCCAGAAGAAGTGGACCGCGGCCATGAACAGCAGCGTGGGAACGGAAACCACGGCGTGGTAGGCCACGACGTACTGGGTGACGGTGAGGTCCTCGAAACCGGCGACGCCGTTGAGCTCCTTGGCGATGGCGACGTTGTCGGACCCCAGCGGCGTGGGCATGATGGTGGCCGAGGTGGCGATCACGGCGCCCGCGGTCAGGGGGCTCATGCCGGCGCGCCGCAACACCGGGTAGAGGGTGGCCAGCAAAATGATGGCCAGGTTGGAGGCGCTGGGAACGACCAGCGACAAGACATTAGCCAGAAGAAAGACCACCGGCACCAGGACGTAAGGGCTCTTGATGTTCTTGATCGGGCGCGTCAAGGCCCACACCGTGGCGTCGTTTGCCCCGATAGCGCTCATATAGGCAGCGTATCCGCCCAGGATAAGCATGATGAAGCCTGCCGAGGTAATCGTGGACTTGAAGGTCTGGGCGATAGCGACCAAGGGGTCGAGAAGGGCGATTCCGCAGGACTCGAAGTCCTTGACCGAGATGCCCTGGCCACATGCCATAGCGATATACATGAGCACGATGCCCATGAGAAACAGGGTGATCTTGATGTCCATCTTCTTGATGAGCATAAAAACAACGACGCCGATGGACGCGACGACGATGAGATACATGAGGATGGGATCCATCTCTATCTCCTTTGTATTCTGCTGGGGTTCGAGAGACGCGAGCGCGCGCAGCGCGACCTTCTACCTGCACCGCGCCAGGGCCAAGACGAGCCACTCGCGAAAGCGGTCGGCGTCGACGTCCAGGCACACGGTGGCGTTGCTTGGTTTGCCCAGGTATCCGCGCAGGTCAACCAGGCTGCAACCTTTGGTCATCAACCCATCGAGCTCGATCGCCACGTGGGCCCGCCGGGTCTCGTACATATCGGGCTCTAAGAGGTAGGCCAGCGCATGGGCGTCGTACATCTTGAGGCCTGTGGCTAGCGAGCCGCCGCGATAGTGCTCGAAGAGGGCGTAGAGCATCTTGCCCGTCTCGTTCTGCTCGCGGATACGCAGGCTGTCCTCGGGGCGCAGCATGGCGGCCCAACCCACGTCGAGGCCGGCCATTGCGATCGCAAGGCCGCTTTGGAAGACGATCGCGGCGGCTTCGGGGTCGCAGGCAAAGTTGAACTCCGAGAGAACGCCCTTGTTGCCGCGGCTGGCCGTGCCGCCCATAAGAACGACACGGGCGATCTTCTCGCGCACCTGAGGAAAGACCTTGAGAAGCAGCGCCACATTGGTGAGGGGCGCAAGACAGACCAAGGTCACAGGCTCTTGGGCGGCGAGAAGAACGTCGCGCATGGCCTCGACGGCGCACTTCTCGCTTAGACGCGAGGGGTCGGGGGAAGGGAAGTCCCAGCCGTCCATGCCGCTTTGGCCATGGACCGAGGCGGCATCTTGCGACGGGGCCACAAGCGCTCCCTCGGCCCCGGCCGCAACAGGCACGCTGGCCCCAAGGAACTCCACGAGCTTGAGGGTGTTGTCGGTGGTGTGCGCCAGGCTCACGTTGCCACCCACGGTAGTTATTAAACGTACGTCTAGCTGCGGTGCATTGAGGGCGACGGCAATCGCGACGGCGTCGTCGATGCCCGGATCGGTGTCGATGATAACGGGTGTCCTACTCACAACGCGCCTCCTTTAGAAAGGCCTCCACTTGTTTAGCGACGGGAATTGCTTGTTGGGCGCCCTTGGCAGATGCCGCCAGGGCCGCGGCGGCCGAAGCCTGCCGCAGGGCAAAGGGCAGCTCGAGGCCACGGGCGCGTGCCGCGGCGAGGTAGCCGATAAAGGTATCGCCCGCGCCCGTCGTGTCGACGGCGTCCACCTTAAAGGCTCCCACCTTGAGGTTTCTCTCGCCTGTGCGGCAGACGCAACCGCGTTCGCCCAGCGTGATGATGGCGGTCTTGGGGCCCAGGGCCACCAAAGCCTCTAGAGCCGCGCGGCATGCCGTGCTGTCGGTGGGTTCTATTCCCACCAGGGCCTCGCACTCGGTCTCGTTCACGCAAACCAGGTCTACGCAGCTCCACGCGCTGGCCGAGACAGGCTTTGGCGGGGCCACGTTGAGCATCGTGTACATGCCCCGCTCGCGAGCGGCCTCGATTGCCGCGAAGGTTGCGGGAACGCCGCACTCCATCTGCGTGACAAACACGTCTTTGGGCTGGCCGGCCGCAGCGACCGCTCGCGCGGGAGCCTTAGCGTCAGGGGTTTTATTTGCCCCGGCGCTCAAGATGATTCGGTTGTCGTGCTCGCAGCGCAGGATGACGGCTATGCCCGTCTGGTCTTTCTCGTCTATGGTCACGTCTTGGCAATCCACGCCGTAGCCGCGCAGGGCCTCGAGCAGCTGGGCACCAAAGACGTCTGGTCCCACGGCCCCAATAAGACGGGTCGCGGCGCCGGCCTTTGCCGCGGCGACGGCCTGATTGGCGCCCTTGCCGCCCGGGTTGGTGAAGAAGTCCGTGCCCGGAAGAGTCTCTCCCTTAAGCGGCATACGCTCGCTTTCCATGACCAGGTCCATGTTGAGACTGCCAAAGACGATGACTTTACCCATAGTTGCGACCTCCTTTCTCTTAGCGTACATCATTTGATTGCTAAAGCGCTTTAGCGGTTCTAACAACAACTACCTTACGCTGCTAAACAATTTAGCTAAAGCGCTTTAGCAATTGCGCGGCCAACGGCAGCTTTCCTCAGGCGAGCGGTATGCGTCTCCCCAACCGGCCTGAGGCCCGTTCACGCCGGATTTTGCACCGCCGCCGCCCTTTGGCAACACTCCAAGAACAACACGCGCGACTTTTCTTGGTTTAAAACGTGACACGTAGAGTAGCCAGCGATGCGCCGACGTCTGCCAACTGGGCAAACGCCGGCGCTTTGCGCTTGGCTACTCGACGGGTCCGGATTTAAACCAAGAAAAGTCGCGCGAGCTGTTAATTGGGGCCGCGGCGGGGCGTTTTGCCCCCTAAAGGACGCGGCCGTCCACGATGCAGAAGCCCACGATGGCCAGGGTCGCCAGGACGCAGACCGCCAGCGTGGCGACGCGGCCCTTGGTGTCGCGCTGCATCTGCCAGGTCATGAGGAAGATGGAGCCGTAGCAAACAAGCACTGTGAGCAGGTGATACGGCGGGGTCTTAATCATGACGCCAAGGTAGTGGTAGCCCAAAAGCGACTGGATGGTGCAGCCCAGGCCCAAGATGACCCAGCCCAGCGGGTTCTGGCGCGTGATGAAGTAGGCGATAAAACCGCCAGGCAAGGTAAAGAGGGTCGCCGGGCCCCAGATGGCCCTGTAGTAGTACAGCGCCATATCTGCCGAGACGGCTCCGCCAAGGACCTCGGCCACGTAGCACAAGGGTTGGCTCACCAAGAAGAACACGAAGACCTTAAGCGCGCTCTCCCAACTCTTCTTACAGTTGGACGCGATGATGAAGGCAAAGATCACCCACCACTCGTGCGTGACCGAGATGTCGTGGAACGACGTGTTGCCCAGGGCCGGGATGGCGTTCATGGTGCCGGCGTAGATACCCGCCAACGCGCCAAAGATCAGCACAACGGGCCAGGTCATGGGCATGTCTCCAAAGAGGCGCTTCTTGGGTGCGATGATGGTCATCTGTCAATCCTTTGTGGGCGCGGGATATCCCGGCCCGATCGCGTCCTATAAAGCGGCGGCGCAGGTAAGAAGCCCGCGCCGCCCCAACAGCTGTTTGATTTTAGCCTGCCCAGGTGCCGAGAAGGGCCGCCCGGGCTTCTCGCTACCAAATGCCCAGAACGTGCTGCATGCCCAGGCTCATGCAGGCGATGCCCACCCAGCAGCAAAAGCCCAGCGCGATAGGCTTGCCGCCGCGCTTGACCAGGTCGACGACGTTGGTGTTGAAGCCAACGGCGGCCATGGCCATCACGATGAAGAACTTCGAGAGGTCCTTGATGGGCGAGGTCACGGCAGACGGCAGCTGGAAGACCGTGGTGATGACGCTCGCCAGCACGAAGAACAGGACAAAGAACGGGAAGACCTTCTTGAACGAGAAGGTGTTGCTCGCCGCGTCGCCCGCCGCCTTGGCCTTGTGCATCTGCCAAAAGGCCAGGACAAGCGTGATGGGGATGATGGCCAGGGTTCGGGTTAGCTTGACCACGGTGGCGCTTTCAAGAACGTTGGCGCCGGGGTGCATGCTGTCCCAAGCGCTGGCCGCCGCCGTGACCGAGGACGTGTCGTTGATGGCCGTGCCGGCAAACAGGCCAAAGCCCTCGTTGGTAAGGCCCAGCGCCGCGCCCAGCGTGGGGAAGATCAGCGCGGCGATGACGTTGAAGAGGAAGATCACCGAGATGGCCTGGGCGATCTCGTCGTCATCGGCGTCGATCACGGGAGCGGTGGCCGCGATGGCCGAGCCGCCGCAGATCGACGAGCCCACGCCCACCAAGGTGGCGGTCTTGGACGGGATGCGCATGACGCGGCACAGGACAAAGGCCACGACCAGCGAGGTCGAGATAGTTGCGATAATGATGGGCAGCGACTGCGCGCCCTTGGCCAGGATCTGCGAGAGGTTCATGCCAAAGCCCAGCAAGATGACGGCGTACTGCAAGATCTTCTTGGACGTGAACTTGACGCCGCCCTCAAGAGGCTTGCGCGTGTTGGCCGGCACGATCAGGGCCAGCGCCATGCCAAAGAGGATGGCGAAGACCGGGCCGCCCACGACCTCGAACTGCTTGCCTAAAAACCACGCGGGAAGGGCGACGACCAGGCAAAACAGCACGCCTCGCCAGCGGTCCTTGATGTCTTGGGAAATGCTCATGGGGCTTCCTTACCTTTGGTGCGCGGGGTGGGCTATTTGGCTGCCCGCGCAACGTGATGTGCCTTTACCATGCTAGACGCGTCTTTATAATGGAATCCAATGGTATGGTTATTAATCGATAGCGTTTGCTTATACATCACGGAGAAGCCCATGCTGGATTACCGCAGCCTCACGTTTTTGGAAGTCTTCGAGCAACAAAGCTATACCCGCGCAGCCGAGGCGCTGCACATCACCCAACCTGCGGTTTCTTCGCATATCCGGCAGCTCGAGGCGCACTACGGGGTAACGTTGTTCAAGAAAAGCGGCCGCTCGATCGAGCCCACGCAGGCGGCGCGGGCCCTCTACACCCATCTGCTGGCGGCAAGAAACGACGACCAGCGGCTTGTCGCGCAGGTCAAGGGCCTTGAGCAGGGCCTGGGCGCGCAGCCGCCCCTGCGCTTTGGCTGCACGCGCACCGTGGTGGACTACGCGGCGCCGCGCTTCTTGCCCGCCTATGTCCTGACCCACCCCAACGAGCAGATCCACATGCGCTGCGGCAACACGCGCGAGCTGGTGCGCGACATCGAGAACGGCACGATCGACTTTGCGCTGGTAGAGGGCTCGTTTGACCACGCAGAGTTCGACTCGGCGCTGTTTTCTACCGAGAAGTACGTGGCAGTCGCGGCCCCGGCAGCAGACGACGCGGCCCCGCACCCCGCGAGCATCCGCGACCTTTTGGGCCAGCGATTGATCGTGCGCGAGGAGGGCTCGGGCACGCGCGAAATCTTGGAGCGCAACCTGGCCGCCCATGAACTGGGACTTTGCGACTTTGCGGGCACCTTGGAACTGG
Organism: Bacteroidaceae bacterium; assembly: GCA_963658035.1. Lineage (GTDB taxonomy): Bacteria > Actinomycetota > Coriobacteriia > Coriobacteriales > Atopobiaceae > Paratractidigestivibacter. The sequence continues at coordinate 2,851 of CAVKOL010000043.1, read as the reverse complement.
GCGCCATCGCCGCGATCAAGGCCTGCGCGGCTGCGGGCGCAGGCATCAGCTTTATGTACCGGGCGGCCGCAGAAGACGAGCTTGCCCGCGGCGCCTTGCGCGACGTCACGCCCGCCGACTTTGCCATCAACCACGACTTTTGCCTCATCTGGCAGCGCGGTAGCCAGTACGAGAAGCACTACCGCGCCCTCAACAAAAGCTGGAGGGCGCTTTACCTGGCCGCGCGAGCCGGGCAGGCCGCCGGGCGCTGACCTATACTTTTGCCATTCGTTTGTTTCGCGAGCTTCTCGCCAACAGAAAGTAGGCACCATGTCCCAAAACAGGAAATACCTCAAGATCTTGAGCCTTGCCCAGTTTGTCGTGGGCGTCGCCGTCGTCATCCTGGCCTGCGTCTCTAAGTTTGGCGCGGGCGTCGTCGCCGGCTCCGACCTGGGCGAGACCCTGCGCCTTTACCTGGACTTCATTGCCTTTGTCGTCCTGGCGTTTCTTACCATCGCCAGCTCGGTCACCGGCATCCACGGCGCCAACCGCCCGAGCGCCCTGGGCAGCCACCGCCTGCTGTCGCTGCTGGGCGCCATCGCCGGTCTGATCGCGTGCGTGGTCTCGGCGGGCAACGGCCTGCCGTTTGTCCCCGCCCTCGCGCTGGTCATCGACATCGATGCCGCCTGGCTCGACACCAAGGTCCGCAAGGAGCTGGACGAGCGCTCGTAGCTTCTCGCCTGGGCTTCTTGCCACCGCAAGCATCGCAACGAAAACGGGGCCGCCCGAGTCGCAAAGACTCCGGCGGCCCCGTTTTTTGTGCCGAGAAGCTCCCCTACTCGGGCAGGCGGCCAACCTGCGGACGGTTGAGGCGCCGGGCCACGACCAGGAGCGCGATGCCCAAAACCACCAGCGGCAGGCTTAGGCACTGGCCCATGGTGATAGGGCCAAAGAGGTAGCCCAGCTGCTCGTCGGGCACGCGCACGAACTCGATCAAGAAGCGAAAGATGCCGTAGAGCACCAGGAAAAGGCCCATGAACGTGCCTTGCGGGCGCGCCGGGCGACGGCGGCTGAGCAAGAAGAGCGCCACGAAGATGACCAGGCCCTCGAGGAAGGCCTCGTAGAGCTGGGAGGGGTGACGGTAGACCCCGCCGCCGGTCTCGAAAAGCACGCCCCAGGGCAGGTCGGTCTCTTTGCCCCACAGCTCGCCGTTGACAAAGTTGGCGCACCGGCCAAAGAACAGACCCAGCGGCGCGCCAATGACGCCCAGGTCACACACGGTGGGGATAGAGATCCGGTACTTGCGACACACCAAAGAGCCGCCCACCACGGCGCCGCACAGGCCTCCGTGGAAGCTCATGCCGCCCTGGTTTAGGGCAAAGACCTCGAGCGGGTGCTCCAGGTAGTAGCCCGCACCGTAAAACACCACGTAGAACAGGCGCGCGCCCACGATCACGCCAAAGGCGATGCCGATGACGATGCTCATGACGTCGTCGATCGAAAGGTCTATCTCCCAGCGGCGGGCGACCTTGACCATGACGACGCCCGCGCAGATGAAGCCGGCCAGGTAGGCCAGGCCGTACCAGCGGATGGCAAGCGGCCCGATCTGGAGCGCGATCGGGGACAGGCTATGGTAGAGGTCGTTGAGCCACATGGGTTTCTCGCCGTTCTGTGAGGGTGGTCGTCAAGGCGCGAGGGCAGGCGCGCGTCGGGCGCACGACAGGCGCAAATGCGCTGGCAGGCAGCTTAAAGGACCGCGGGCTGGACGCGGGTCACGCCGGGGACGTGCTCCTTCAAGATGCGCTCGATGCCCTCGGACATGTCCATCGAGGACAGCGGGCAGCCGGCGCAGGCGCCCTGCATCTCAAGGGTCACGACGCCGTCCTCGGTGACGTCGATGAGCTCAACGTCGCCGCCGTCGGCCTGCAGGCTCTGGCGGATGATGTCCAGGGTCTCGTCAAGAAGTGCGCGGTCAACTGCCATGATGTTTCCTTTCGTATGCGCGGCCGGGCACGGGGCGCGGTCGCGGTCTGGTTTGAGGCGCCGAGAAGGGCGCCTGGCTGATGCACTAACGAACCATGTTACCCAATGGGAGAAAAAAGGTGTCCCGAGGTTGCGCCCTGGGCGCGCGGGGCCGGTTTTCTCCCCTCCCGCGCGGCGGCGACGGCGCGGGCAACGCGAGCCACGGCAGCCGTGGTCTCTTGCGCGTCAAGCAACGTGCAGTCGGCCATGAACCAGGACAAGCCGGCGGCGAGAAGAACGTCTGCCTGCGGCGTCGCGTCCAGGACCTTGCCCGACCACAGCTGAGAACGGCCGTGGACGTTGGTGCGCACGGGCAGGAAGTTGCCGTCGATGTCCTTTAAAGTCAGGCGACGGGCGCGCTGCGGGCAGCGGGCGCAGTCGTGGACGCACTTGCCCAGGACCTGCAGGATGCAGTGCTCGGAGGTCATCACGCGCTCGCGGCCATAGACCATAAGTCCGCAGGGGACCTGGGCCTTGGGCGCCAGGGAGCAGATCTCGTCCAGCGAAAGCTCGGGCGAGAACCACACAGCCGCGGCACCCGCGCCCTCAAGGGCCGCAAGGCAGCTCTCGTTGTGGACCGGGATGCACGAGCGCAGCTCGGCGGCGGCCCCCACCTGCGCGGCCAGGGCCAGCTCAGAGATGTTGCCCACGGCAACCTGCGCGCCCGGGGCCACGTAGGCGTCGAGACGGGCGTGGTCGGCCTCGCGGCAGACCTCGTCGAGCCAGGGGATGACGCCGGCCGGCCAGTCGCCGCAGGCCAGGTCGTCGGGCGTGGCGTAGAGGCGGGTCGCGCCGGCGGCCAGGGCCGCACGGGCGCACTCAGGGGTGGCGACCAAGGCGCAGACGGCGG
>CAVKOL010000042.1:4752-15827 GCA_963658035.1 Bacteroidaceae bacterium | reverse complement strand
CGGCACTCTTCATCGGTCATGGGGATATAAGCCATAGTTCTTCTCGCTTCCTTAGCTTGCGTCATGGCGTGAATAGGCTTGGTTTGGGCACGAGGGGCGAGAAACCCGCTGCGGCCCCATCTAACATACCCACCCACGGCGACACATGACCAAACTCCGCGAAAAACTCGGCGAGAAAAAAGGCCGACCCCCTAAAAGGGAGCCGGCCTGCGAATTTCTGGAGCGGGCAACGGGACTCGAACCCGCGGATGTCAGCTTGGGAAGCTGATGCCTTACCACTTGGCGATGCCCGCAGAGGTTATGTATTCTAGCACACTCTTTTACGCGCGGCGAATCAGCTCGGTGACCAGCTGGGTGACGGCGACGGCCTGCGCGGGATCGACGTTTTCGGGCACGTCGTCCTGCGTGCGGGACAGCGCGGTCAAGCCGTTGGGGTCAAGGCCGGTGATGGTGGCCGACCTCATGGAGCGAAGCATCGACACCGTGGCGTCGGTCTTGCCCCAGTCGTGCGGGCGCGTCTGGATGCCAATGTGCAGGTCGGCGGCGGTGCTGGTAAGCATGCGCAGCATACGGCGGTCGGTGCGGCGCGTGGTGAGAAGACCCTCGTTAGAGAAGACCGTGAGGTCGCCCGCGCCCACCGAGTCAAGGTTGATGACAAAGCAGCCGCGGCAGTCCTTGCGGTGCTTGTTGATGAAGGCGCGCATGCCCGCGTGGTCAAGGCCGCTGGCGCCCAGGGCCACAAACCAGATGTCGTGGGCGAGAAGGTCGTCGTCGTTCATGGACAAGACGGCGTCGCGCAGGTCCTCCTCGGTGGGGGCGTCGGCCGCGGCCTCGCCGCCCTCGATGACGCGCAGGTCGCTGCGGGTGGTCGCGCCGCCGCGCCAGGGGCTCTGCCTGGTGGGCGTGCCGGCCTGGGAGTCGTCGCCGTTATCGGCCGCGTCGTCATCGGCAGGAGCAGCCTTAGCGCGCGAGAAGCCCGCGAACTTCTCCTTTACCTTGCCAAAGAAGTTGCCAAAGGTCTCGGAGGTGCGGCTCTCGCCCTCGGGCTCGAAGAAGAAATCGGAGTAGGCGTCGTCATCGGCGCTCATGACGGGCAGGTCATCGGCCGCGGGAGCGGGCGCCGGGGTGGGAGCCGGGACCGTGGGCGGGACCTGGACGGCGGGGATCGGGGCGACCACACGCTGACCCTGCGGGTTGGTGGACTCGAAGGGGTCCTTGGCCGTGCCGTTCATGTCGGGCAGGTCAAACAGAGAAGCGCGGCGGGCGACGCTGGACATCTTGGGCTCGAACTCGCTCTTGCCCCAGGAGGGGTCCTCGGGGGCGGCGGGCTTGGGAGCGGCGCTCACGCCCACGGGCTGAGTGGAGTCGATGTCGTCGGTGTTGCCCTCGGCGTTAAGGCCCGAGGCGTCGCCGGCGGCCTGCCAGGCAGAGGCCTGGTCGACGTCTGCGGAGAGGGGCGCGAACTGCAGGTTGCCGGTCTGTGCAGCGGTCACGTCGGCGGGACCGTCAACCGTGGAGGCTTCGGCGGGGACAACCTCGACGGGCGCGGTCTCCATGGTGGTCGCGGCCTCGGGCTGGGGGATCTGCCCGAACTCGGCGGTGGTCTGGGCCGGGGCGACGGGGGCGAACTGCTCGGTTACGGCGGGCTCGGCGGCGTACTCGGGCTCAACGTAGGCAGGCTCGGCAACCGGCTCGGAAGCCGCAACCGGCGCGACCTCTACAACAGGGGCCACCGGCGTGGCGGCCTCAGAAACCTCAACGGGCTCCACCGGCTCGACGTACTGCTCAAGGTCGTAGACGATCTCGCAGTCCGCAGGCAGCATGCCCAGCGAGCGCAGGGTCTCCTCGCCGTGGCGCACGCCCAAGATCTCGACCCTGGCGGCAGCGCGGGCGGCGGCGGCTGCGGCTGCAGCGGCTTGGGCCTCGGCGGCAGCCTGAGCAGCGGCTGCGGCGGCCTCGGCAGCGGCGGCCTGCTCGGCGGCGGCGCGGGCGGCAGCCGCGCGCTCCTCGGCGGCGCGCTGCTCGGCGCGGGAAATCTCAACCTGGTAGGCGGTCTGCTTGCCAGAGGGCTGGACGTTCTCAAGCACGCCCAGCATGGCGGCCACGCCAGACTTGTTGTCGTTGGCGCCCAGAGTGCACGGCGAGAAGTGCTCAAGGAAGCTGCTCACGCCAAGCAACAACAGGGGCAGCGAGCCCAAAATGCCAATGATCCAAAGGAAGCGGCGGAAGGCCTCGGGCAAGAAGCCCATGATCTGGAACAGGGTGCAAACCGCCACGCCCAAGACGAAGTAGCGGCTGTACTTCCACAACAGCGGCAGGTACTGGGCCACCGGGGTGCTGTAGAGGGGGTTCTCGTGCGGGGAGTCGTAGTGGGCAACCACGACGATGGGTCGGGTGCCCTTCTGGACCTTCTCGCCGCAGCCCTTGTGGAACGCGATGACGTTCTGGCTGCGAGCGGTGGGGCCCAAGTCCGAGATGACGTCGGTGCCCAAGAACTTAAGGACAAAGAGGGCCGTAGGCACGGCTACCAGGAAAAACCCGATGGCGGTGAGCAACACAGAGCCAATGCCCGCCAGGAAAACCCCCAAGAAGATGAGGATCAGCAGCGCGGCGGGGATGAGGTTGGCAAACTTACGGGCGTCGAACTCCTCGATGTAGGGCTCGCAGCCGTGCTCGCGCATCATGTTGGCGATGGTCTCGGCCGCTTGGAGTTCCTCTTGGCTACCTGCAGGGGCGATGCTTACCTGCTCGTCCAGATAGTCCATATAGTCGTGTGTCATGGCCATATGCCGTACGTCCTTTTTGGTAGGTCTAGAAGACGTTGGTGTTTCGTTTACATACAATCAAAAGAGTATACGTCTAACAATCGTTTTTCGTTGAATTAACGCAGATACAGCGGTACAAAAGTGACAGACGGCACAAATTAATGTCCAAAAGGATTGATATCATGGGCGATTTTGAAGAGATAAAAATCACCAAAGACGACGAGAAGGCCCGCCGACTCGCCAGCCTTTCGCTGATACTCACAAACTCCAAGACGCCCTTGACCTCGTCGGAGATTAAGAAAGAACTTTATGCCGATTTAGCCCCCGACACCTTTACCAGGACCTTTTTGAGGGACCGAGAAAACCTTGAGTCCATGGGGTTCAAGCTCATCAAGTCAAAGGCAGCAAACGACGAAGCCGCATGGACAATCGACGCCGAGGCCAGCCTAAAGGGCGGCGCTGCCTTAAGCCCAGAAGAAGCCATCGTCCTCAATCTCACGTGCCAGCCCCTGGTCAACGACCCGGGTTTTCTCTACTCCAACGAGCTGAAGTTTGCCCTCACCAAGATCGACCAGCAGTTCAGCAGCATCGAGAAGGTCGTCAAGGGTTCGGTGGCGGCGGCGACGCGTATCTCGGAGACCCTACGCGATTGCCTTGAGACGGGTCACCCCGCAAAGGTGACCTACACAAACTCAAAAGGCATCACCTCCACCCGCATCCTTGCCCCCTACGGCTTCTATACGGTGAGAAGAGCTGCATATATGGCGGCGGCGATCATGGGGGACAGCGAGGAGGGCGAGGGCCGCGGTGACATAAGCAAAGCCTTCACCTACAAGTTGAGTCGCATCAAGGAAGTCGAGAAGTTCGGCAAGCTCTCTTACCAGGTGCCCGATGACTTTGACGTGGCTGCCCATGAGGGCTTAGCCTTTCAAATGGAAGGCGAGGCGGCGCAGGCACGTTTCTTTGTGTCGGCATTCCAAGAGCACGAGATGCGCGCCAACGCCAACAACAAAGGCAGTTGGGAGATTGTGGACGGTGGTTTTGAGTGGACCGTCGACATGAACGACGCAACCGCCGCCGCTAGCTGCGCCATCGCATGGGCAATCAAGCCGCTGGCGCCAAAAGAGCTGGTGGAAACATGGGAAAAGCTTCTTAGGGGGGCGATCAACAATGGCTAAGGCCAGCAAGAAGGGACGCGCGGGAGCCATTAACGAGGCCCGCGAGCTCATCTCGCTTCTCGCCGCGTTGGACGACGAAGGCGACAGCATCGACGTTTCCGCGATTGCCGAGCGCTTTGACTGTGACGAGGCGCATGCCAGGAAGCTTCTCTACCTGCTGAGTTCCAGCAACACAGAGAACTACATCGTCCCCTTCTACGCAGATGACGACGAGAAGAACCTTGTCCTTGGCAACGCCACAACGGGCTCGCGCGGCTACGGCCTGCGCCTAAGCGCCGCCGAGACGACCGCGCTTCTCGCCGCCCTCGAAAAACTGGGCGTACCCAAAGACGACCCGCTGCGCTCGCGCCTGGACTCGTCGCTTTTGTCTGCGGACGCAAAGATCAACAGGGCCGATGTTCGCCGCTTATTTGGTGGCGAGAAGGTCGTTTCTATTCCCGAACACGTCCAGACCTGCTCGGCCGCGATCGCCGGGAAAAAAGCCCTGCGCTTCTTGTACACCAAGGTTCGCGAGCAAGGCACGAGCGAGCGCCTGGTGGTTCCCCAGTCCCTCGAGTTCAAAGAGGGCTTTTGGTACGTCAACACCTATGACCTCATGCGCAGCGGCACGCGCCAATTCAAAGTCGACCGCATGGAGCAGCTGGCCATCGAGGACGTTCCCCAGACCGCGCCGCAGGAACTGCCGGTTGGCGAGAAGGGCCGCGGGCAGACCATGGTCCTTCTCGCCTATACCGATATCGCCTACCTCGAGAAATACCTGTGGTGGCCGGACCTCGAGTTCCTGGTCAAGAACGAGGACGGCTCCGGCACGGCGCAGATTCCCTACCTGGAGAACAGCACCTGGCTTCCGCGCCAGGTGGCCGCGTGCGGCGGGACCGTCACAACCAGCAACGCCCAGGTAAACCAGCTTGCCCGCGAGTACGCCGAGGCGCAGCTCAACAGCTAGCCAGCGGCCCGCGGCGCGGTGGCACAACGGGGGCTTTTCTGTGAGATATGCGGCACTTCGGGGGCTTTTCTGTACATAAAACCCCTCGAACTGCCGCATCACCCACAGAAAAGCCCCTTAACTGCCACCAGGCCCGCGAACTTCTCGCCGCCTGCTACACCTGCATCGCAAGGTAGGCGGCGTAGACCGGCAGGTAAATCCTGCGCTCGTCTACCTCGACGTTTCCGTTGTGGAGAACAACCGCGTCATCCACCTCGCCCGCCCCAAGCAGCGCCGTAAGGGCGCTGTGACGGCGGTAGCTCTTACCGGACTTAACCTCGATGACGCGCGTACACCCGCAGGGGCCCTCGATAACAAAGTCGACCTCGCCGCGCTTCTTCGACGAGTAGAAGTGCGGCGTGAATCCATGGGCGAGAAGTTCCTGCGCGACGACGGCCTCGTAAAGAGACCCATAGTTGATGTCGGTCTTCCCGTTGATGATGTCCAAGTCGACCTCCCCCATAAGACGCGAGGTCAAAAGACCAATATCATTGAGGAAGAACTTGAACGAGGCGCGGTCCTCAGAAAGGCCCAGCGGGTAGGTCACTTGCCCCACCTTGGTCGCCTCAATGGCAATGCCCGCGTTCGCAAGCCAGTCGAAAGCGGTCTCGAGGTTCGCAAAGCGCAGGTTGCGATCAAGCCGCGCGTACTTAAAGCGCTTTGTCGGCGCGTTGAGCTGCGCGGGAATCGCATCGTAGACCATCTTAATCTGGCGGGCCTCCAGCGGGTCCTCAACGTACTTGACGACGTCGCTCTCGTACAGATCGACGATGCCCTCCTGGACATTGCGCGCCGGCACAATCTGCGAAGTGTCCACGTACGCCTGTACAGCGTCGGGCATCCCGCCAACAAGCAGGTACTCCCTAAACAGGGAGGTCAGCTTCTCGTGGATAAAGTCCGGCACAGGCTCACGGGCGAGAAGGGCCTTCTCCATTGCGTCCCAAACACTGTCGACGATGCCACGCGCGACGCAAAATTCCTTAAACGTCAGCGGATACATCGTCATCTTCCTGAGAAACCCCACAGGCAGGGAGCGCGCTTGGACGTAGGCGTCAAGGCCAAGAAGAGACCCAGACAAGATGATGTCGATATCCATGCGCTCTGCCAGGAACTTGGTCCAGGTCAGCATGTCCTTGCATTCCTGGATTTCATCGAGGAACAGCAGGGTTTGGCCGGGAATGATAGTCTTACCCGTCAGCACAGAGATACGCAGGAGAAGGTCGTCGACGTCCGCCGCGGCCTCCAGTGTCTCGATGGCGCGGGTGTTGCCAAAGAAGTTGATCTCGGCGACGGTTTGGTACTCGCGCTCAGCAAAATCACGGATTAGCGTGGTCTTTCCCACCTGTCGCGCGCCCATGACCATGAGGGCCTGCTTGGTTTTAGTTTGCTTCCATTCCAAGAGCTGTTGCGTTGCAATTCTCTGTAACATGAGCACACCAATCTACCTGCGGTAATCGCGTTTTCCAACACGATTTTAGCCATTTCGACTGCGTTTTCCAGCACGATTTAGGGCGTTTTGATCGCGTTTTCTAACAGTTGCGATAAAAAACGGCGGCCACCAGAGAGGTGACCGTCGCCATACAATTCCTTGTTTCCCGCGCCGCGCTACTCGTGCGAGGCCCGCCACATCTTGATGTAGCGACCCACGTTGGCGCTCTCGAGCGTCGTCGCGCTTTGCGCGGGCAGCGACTTCATGAACAGCTTGCCGTAGCTCTTGGTCGCCAGGCGCGAGTCGGCCAGCACCAACACACCGGTATCGGTCGACGTGCGGATCAGGCGGCCCGCGGCCTGCTTGACCTCGATAACCGCCTCGGGCAGCGAGTAGCGCCACCAGGCACGGTCCTCACGCGACTCGCGCTCCTTGACCAGAGGCTCGTTGGGGTTGGCAAACGGCAGCTTGGGAATCACGACGCAGCGCAGCGTGTCGCCGGCAGCGTCAAAGCCCTCCCAAAACGACTTCAACGCCATCAGCGAGAGGTCCTTCTCGGCATTGAATCGCTCGCGAAGTCGGCGCGGAGAAGTGCCTCGCTCCTGGAAGGCCAGATCAAGCCCGGCCGCCGCCAGGCGCGGCTTCAAACCCTGGGCCACGCGCTCCATGTCGCGGCGGTTGGTGAACAGCGTCAACACCGACCCGCCCATAGCCACGTGCACGTCAAACAGCAGATCCTCCAGCGCGGGCAGGTAGGCGCGGTCGTTGGGCGCGGGCATGTCGCGCGCCAGCACGACCGACATCTGCCGCTCGTAGTCAAAGCTCGAGGCAAGTCGCAGGTCCTTGTGGTCGCGCGAGTCCAGTGCCGCCAGGCCCACCGACTGGTTGAAGTGGTCGAAGTTATCGCCCACGGCAATGGTCGCCGAGGTAAAGACCACGCTTTCCATCTCGGGCAGCCAATCCTTGGCCAAGTCGGCGCCGATGTCGATCTTCTCGGCCACCAACTTCTCGGTCGCAAGGCGGCGCTTGGCCCGCGTGAGCTGGGCATAGTAGACGTAATTGGTGTCCTCGCCCGAGCAGATCAGCTTGATGCCGGCGAGAAGCTCGTCCAGCGCACGGCCCGCGTCGCCGATGTCGCCCGCCATCTGCGGCGCTGCCTCGGCCAGGGCCTTGCGGGCCTCTTTCATGTGGCGCGTGACCTCCTCAAGGCTCCGCGCCGCGCCCTCGCCCGCGCGCACGACCTCGCCCCACTCGTCGCTTTGGCGCAAGCCGGCGTCGATCCACAAGGTCAAGTCATCGTAGCTGCCGTCGCTTTTTGCCAGCGGCACCAGCTCGTGGATGGCCACAAACAGGTCGGCCACCCGCACGGATGCCGTGGCCGCCTCGGCCGCGACCTTGGCGAGAAGACCGGTCACCAACGTCGAGTTCTCCAAGGTCAGCGCACCAACCATCAAATTGTGCAGCACGCCGGTCTTGGTCCCGCCCAACACCTCGAAGGCAGAGCGCGCGTCCCCCGCGCAGACCTCGACGGCCCACTGGCGACGAGCCTCGGACTCGAAGCTGTGGGCCTCGTCGACCACCCAGTGACGCACGGGCGGCAAGATCCGCCCCTCGGCCGCCACGTTGCGCAGCAGCAGCGAGTGGTTGGTCACCACCACGTCAGAGGCGGCGGCGCGGCGGCGGGCGCCGTGTAGCAGACACTCGCGCGGGAAATACGGGCAACGGTTCTTCAAGCAGTCACCCGAGCTGATGGTCAGCATCTTGCGCGGCACGTAGCGCCATCGAATGCCCAGCGCATCCAGGTCGCCGTCGGGCGACTGGCACGCAAACGCGTAGCACACGGCCAGCGCCGTCAGCATGTCGCAGCTCACGGCGTTCTCGCTGCGACCGTCGACCTTGGCCTCCTCAACAGGCAGCTCGGCCTTCACGGCGCGGTCCATGCGCAGGAAGCAGGGGTAGTGGTCGTAGCCCTTTAGGGCATGGAAGGTCATGCCGCCGGGCAGCGCAGCCGCCAGCGCGGGCAATTCGTGACTCACCAGCTGGTCGGTAAGGGCGTTGGTCTTGGTCGCCACGCCCACCGTGACGTTATTCTTCTGCGCGTACAGCACCTCGGGCAGCAGGTAGGCAATCGACTTGCCAACGCCCGTGCCCGCCTCGATCGAGCGGTGCGTCGAGGTGTTCAAGGCCTCCGCGATCTCGCGGGCCATTTCGACCTGCTCGGGGCGCTCCTCGGCCTTCTCGTACATGCGCGACACGACGCCGCCGGGCGCAAAGGCCTCGTCAACGGCCGCGCGGTCCACGTCAAACAGCCGCTTGCCATCCTCGGCCGCGTCCTCCTTGGCGCGGCGCACGTCCTCGCGCAGCAGCTCGGAACGGGCCTGCTTAAGGTGGAAGTACTCGCCGGTGTCGCCCAGCGCCAGCTGCGAGAAGACCGGCCTAAAGGGCCAGTCGACCTCGGGGTGCATGTCGGCGAGAAAACCCATCAAACCGGCCGGCATCTGCGACAGCGCGCACAAGATGACGCGCCACATACCGCAGAGGGCGTCCACGTCGTCGCAGGCGCGGTGCGTGACCGAGGCGCAGCCAAAGGCCTGAGCCATATCCTGCAGGCGGTGAGAAGAAAGCCGCGGCAGCGCAATTCTCGACAAAGCCAGGGTGTCGATCCAGATGTCGCTCACATCGTGGCCGCCGGGCACCGCCTCGATAAACGTGCGGTCAAAGGTCGCGTTGTGCGCCAGCACGGGCGAGCCGCCCACAAAGTCGACCAGCTCGGCCACGGCCGTCTTGGCGTCGGGGGCGTCCATCACGTCCAGGTCGGTGATGGAGGTCAGACGAGTGATCTCGGGCGGGATGGGGCAACCGGGATGGACAAACGTCTCGAAGCGCTCCACGATCTCGCGGCCGCGCAGACGGGCGGCGCTGATCTCGATCAACGTGCAGTCCTTAAACGAGAGGCCCGTGGTCTCGGTGTCCAGCACCACCACGTCGTCCTCTAGCAGGCCAAAGTTCTGCTCAGCGGCCAATTTAGGCAGCGAGAAGTACTTTTGCCTCACCGACTCGGGCGTCGCGGGCAGCATAAGGCTCTCGAGGAGGGAACGGTCCACCTCGTCGTAAGAAACCTGGTCTATTGTCATGTTTATCAATGCCTTTGTTCGTAGGCTTCCAACGCAAGCTCAACAAAACGGGTGCAGAGCTCTGGAAATTCTACCCCGGCGTGGCGCGCCGAGTCGGGCAGAAGGCTGTTTTGGGTCATGCCCGGTATGGTGTTGGTCTCAAGGATCACCGGGTCGCCTTCGGCCGTCACGATGAAGTCGCTGCGAGAAGCGCCCAGGCAGCCCAGGGCCTTGTGCGCGGCCACGGCCTTCTTTTGCGCCGTGGCGTAAACCTGCGGGTCAAGGCGGGCGGGAATAACGTGGTGCAGCTCAGAGGGCTCATACTTCACCGTAATGTCGTAGAACTCGGCGCCAAAGACCACCTCAATGATGGGCAGGGCCACCGGGTCGTCGTTGCCCACCACGGGCACGGTGATCTCGGTGCCGGTGACGCACTCCTCGATAAGCACGCGCCCGCCCTTGGACCCGGCCTTCTCAATAGCCTCGCGCAGGCCGTCCGCCTGGGCGACCTTGCTAATGCCAAAGCTCGAGCCGTTGCCGCTGGGCTTCACGAACAAGGGCAGCCCCAGCTCGTCCACCATGGCGGCCAGGTCGTCGTCACTAAGCTCGGTACCTGCGGGAATATCGATTCCCTTGGGCGCGCGGATCCCCGCCTTGCGATAAATCGCCTTCGCGAATTCCTTCTCGGTGCTTACGCTGGACGCCAACACGCCCGAGAAAGCGTACGGCATGTGGAGAATCTCAAGGAAGCCCTGGATGCAGCCGTCCTCGCCGTAGCAGCCGTGCAGGGCCGGGAAGGCCACGTCGTAGTTGCCGCGGCGCAGCTCGTCGCAAAAGTCCTCGCTGGCGATGTCCAGGATATCGACTTCCGAGAAGCCCGCCTCAACCAGCGCTTGCTGGCAGTTGAGCCCCGAAAGCCACGAGATGTCCCTCTCGTCCGACCAGCCGCCGGCCAAAACGACGACCCTGAGTTTTTTGAGCTCTTCTCTGTCCATGGTCACTCCAGCCCGGTTGGCGATTTTCCTGGTGTTAAACTCAAAAGAATCGAAACTCGGCCCACCGGCCACCAATCGCGCCGGTCGGCTTTGTTGAGAATAACCCTACTTTCAAGTTTTATCGCGAACGGGAGCGTGAATGGACCCAATTACTAGTGCTGACGAGAGCCAGCCCCTGCAAGACCTCAAGTCTCTTTCCCACAAAGAGATCGCGGCCCTGGTCGAGGAGCTTGGTCAGCCCAAGTTTCGCGTGAAACAAATCGAGGACTGGCTGTGGAACAAAAACGTCTCTTCTTTTGACGAGATGACCAACCTCTCCAAGGACCTTCGCGCCCAGCTTGCCGAGAAGGTCTCGCTTAACCCCGTGACCGAGGTCGCCCGCCAGGTCTCCGAGGACGGCAGCCGCAAGTACCTACTGCAGTTTGCCGACGGCACCACCGTCGAGTGCGTTGGCATGCCCAACAAGAACAAGCTGGCCGTCTGCGTGTCCACCCAGGCGGGCTGCGGCATGAAGTGCGCGTTTTGCGCGACCGGCGCCGCGGGCCTTACCCGCTCGCTTTCTGCGTCCGAGATCTACCAGCAGGTCATGCACGTGCGCGACGACTTCAAC
>CAVKOL010000042.1:0-3915 GCA_963658035.1 Bacteroidaceae bacterium | reverse complement strand
GCCTCGTAGCCGTTCATGCGGGGCATCTGGATGTCCATCAGCACGATGTCGTAGGTGCCCGGCCTGGCTTGCCGCACCTTCTCGATAGCTTGCTCGCCGTCATAGGCGGTATCGACCACCAAACCCGCTGCGCCCAAGATCTCGAAGGCAATCTCGCGGTTGAGCTCGTTATCCTCGACGAGAAGCACCTTCTTGCCGCTCACATCAACCTTCTGCGGTGCGGGCGCGAGGGCGTCAAAAGCACCGGTATCTACCTGGTCTTTCTTCTCACTATCGACTTTAAGGTGCAAAGAAACGACAAACTCGGTGCCCTTGCCCTTCTCGCTTTCAAGATGGATGGTGCCGTCCATGATGTTGACCAGGTTCTTCACGATGGAAAGGCCCAGACCCGTGCCGCCCACCGCCATACCCGTGGGCTGCGCCTCTCGCGCAAAGGCCTCAAAGACGTGGCTCTTGAACTCCTCGGAGATGCCCACGCCGTTGTCGCGTATACGAAAGATGAAGTGCGCGTACTCCGAGGAACGCAAGGTGCGCTCCTCGACTGCAAACCACACCTTGCCACCCGCGGGCGTGAACTTCACCGCATTGCCCAGGATGTTCATCAAGATCTTCTTGAGCTTGACCTCATCACCAATCACGTTGGGGTGTCGCAGGTCGTCAAAGCCGCAAATCAGCTCGACGCCGGCGTGGGACGCGTTTCCGGCGGCTATGGTCTGCAAGTCCTCAAAAACCGCAGGTAGATAGATGGGCTTCTCGTCCAGGCTTACTAAGCCGCTCTCGATATGGCTCATATCAAGGACGTCGTTTACCAGACCCAGCAGGTGCTCGCCCGAGACCCCGACCTTATCCAAGTAACGCCGCAAGGCCTCCGGGTCATCAAGGTGCTGCTTAGCCAGGTTATTAAACCCGATGATTGCGTTGAGCGGCGTGCGGATGTCGTGGCTCATGTTAGAGAGAAACATCGACTTGGCCTTGTTTGCCTCCTCGGCCGCGTCCAGGGCTTCTTTCAAAACCTCCTGGCGCTCGCGCTCCTTAGAGATCGTCGCATCAACGTTCTGGAAGCCGGCGATAATACCCTCGTTGTTCTCGGCTTTGAGGTATTTGAACTGGTAGTAGTGGGTCTCGCCGTTGTCCAACACGCGATAAGAGCCCACGTATTCTGGCATCTCCCCAAGATTCTTCACAACGGTTTGCGATTCCATGGCATAGCGCATGGCAGCCCTATCGTCCGGGTGCACGCGCTCCTCGATATATCGCTGACAGGTCTTTGTGTACGGGTAGGCAAGGGTGTCGCCCTTCCTCAGGCCAGTGGTCACAAAACCATCGAGCTTAAGGATATTGACGCTGTCATTTTCTGGGTGGACGAGAAAGACGTTGAGATAATCCCTGGACAAAGCGTTGAAGAGGGCCTCCTGGCGGTGGCGCTGCTCCTCATAGCTTTGGCGACGCTCGACTTCCTCCGAGATATCCATGCCATAGAAAATGCATTCAAGGTGGTCGTTCATGGGGTTTTGGATAATGCGCGCCGTCACGCGGGCCCATCTCACATTACCGTCATCGAAGTACGACTTTACTTCTCGGCTAACCTCAACACGACCTTCTTGATAAGCCTTTACCAGGGCTTCCCTGTTAAATACCGCCTTGGTTGCCTCACGGGATTCTTCATCGGGAATAAACGAGAGGATCTGCCCCAGGGTCTGGTCGACCTTAACGCCCGCCTCGACGCTCTTGAGGTTGTTGGTGGCCGAGCCGTTTACCGTGATGCAGCGATCCTCGGTAAGGTCAAAGTGCATGACGCCCTGAGCCTCGGGAATCGAGTTTAGAAGCGTGCGAACCTGAGCTTCAAAACCTTGCTGAGCACGGCGGCTAGCCGTTACATCTGCGGCATATTCGATAAACGCAGGGCGCCCTTTCCACTCAGTCAACAGCGTTTTTACCGAGAAGACCTGCTTGCCGTTATCAACCTCTGTTGAGGCGCTGCCATTAGACCCTTGCTTCAACAGGGGACAAAAGGGGCACTGCTTATCGAAACCCATCATGTACTCGTAGCATTTACGGCCCTTGTGGCTTTCCTCGCCGCCACGAAAGTTATCGGCCGCGGCATTGGTATAGACCATGGTCATGTTATCGAGGTACGACATCTGAACCAGCTGGTCAGACGCGTTGAGAATACCCTCGAGCATCTTAAGTTTGTCGGCGATATCCGGGTCGTTTTTATACGCGTTCGCAGTCATGAGGTTTCCCTAAGGTTCTGGCGTCGGTCACCTACCGCCTACTTTATCTCATGGCAGAGAAAAGCAGGCCCCTTCAAATGAAGAGACCTGCTAAACGGTAAGAATTAGAACATGTGTTCTAATACCCTATCTCTGCCCACTCATTTTTTGTCTTCTCAACGTTAGCTAGAGGGTAAGCCTCTGCAGCGTGCCCTTGCATTTCCTGCAGCATTTCGTTGATATTTTGGTACGCGCTCTTAATAGTAGAAGCAGTTTTGCTCACTGCATACTTAGCTTCGTCCGAAAGACCGTACTGATAGAAGACATACCCGGCTACAGCCAGCAACCCTGCAGAGATGATGGTCGACCTAAGCTTCATCGGTGCCACCTCCGAAGCCAGAGACCATATTCACAATGCGCGCAAGGTCTTCCTCTGAATTGAACTCAATCTCGATCTTGTTCTTGCCACGGACGTTCTTGACCTTGACCTCAGTATCCAAGGCGAGCTTAAGCTGCTTTGCCGCCCTCTTAAAGGACTGAGGGGCAGGCTGGCGCTTGGGGGTCTCTTCACGAGTGACAGAAAACAACGGAGCAAGAGTTTCTGTCTGCCTTACCGACAACCTCTCGTCAATGACCTTCTGTGCAAGCCTCAGGCGACCTTCGTCGCTCGGAACGGCAAGGATTGCTCGAGCATGACCGGCAGTGAGAAGACCATCTGCCACAAAGCCTTGGACAGCCTCAGGGAGGTCGAGCAGACGAAGGGTATTGGTGATAGCAGAGCGAGACTTAGAGAGAATCCTGGAGAGTTCCTCTTGGGTAAGGTCTTTCTCCTTGATCAGCTGCTTATAACCACGGGCCTCTTCGATAGGGGTAAGGTCAGACCTTTGCAAATTCTCAATAAGAGCGAGTTTAAAGACATCCTCGTCAGAAATCTCACGGATGATGACCGGGACCTTTTTAAGCCCAGCAAGCTTAGAAGCCTGGTACCTTCGCTCACCAGCAACAATCTCATAGTAGTTGCCAACCTTGCGAACCAACAAAGGCTGCAGCACACCATTTTGCTTAATAGAGTCAGAAAGCTCATTGAGCTCCTGCTCATTAAACTGCCGGCGAGGTTGATCAGGATTTGGTTTGATCTTTGAAATATCGAGAACGGAATCTGGCTGCATCGCAGAAGTCTCTGCCGTAGCTTCACCAACTAATGCACCAAGACCTCTACCAAGTTTCTTTTTCTCAGCCACGCTTAATCACTTCCTTTGCAAGCTTCGCATAAGCGGCAGCACCCTTACTTATTGGAGCATACATGCAAACAGGCTGACCGTAACTCGGAGCTTCTGCGATTTTTACGTTCCTAGGAATGACGGTAGTAAACATTTTCTTGCCAAAATACCCCTCAACTTCTTCAACCACTTGCTTTGAGAGGGAAGTACGCGTATCAAACATCGTCATAACGACGCCAAAGATCTCTAATTCGGGGTTCATACGCTTTTTGACCATATTCATGGACTCAAGAAGCTTTGCAACACCCTCAAGTGCGTAATATTCACACTGGATTGGGATAATCAATGAGTCAGCAGCAATAAGCGCGTTAATCGTAAGAAGACCTAAAGACGGCGGGCAGTCAATTAGAATGTAGTCAAACTCGTCAACAATGCCCGAAATAGCCTCTTTGAGGATAGATTCACGAGCCATTGCGCTAACA
>CAVKOL010000041.1:0-16196 GCA_963658035.1 Bacteroidaceae bacterium | reverse complement strand
AGCTGCCGTTGCTCATGGCCTCGGTCATGGCGTTGGGCACGAGCTTGGTGGCCGACCTTGTCTGCCCGCTGTCGTCGCTGCGGTAGATGATGGGGCTTATGCCGTAGTCGTACTGGATGGCGTTGACGTCCTCGGCGATGTCGTCGCCACCGTCATCCAACCAGGCCTTGAAGCTGGTCATGTCGTTGGACTTGACGCTGGCAAACATGTCCTTGACCGCGGTGAGGACCGGGATCGCGGTGGTTGCGGAGTCGTCGGTCTTCTCGCCGTCGGTGGACGTCGCGTCGCTGGAGGCGGAGCCGGAGCCGGAGGCCGAGTCGTCGTCGCTGGACCCGCCGCCCAGCATGGACGACAGGTCGTAGCTTTGCTTGGAGATGGTGAGCGGGTAGCTGGAAAGGGTGTCCTCCTCCACCTTGGCGATGTACTCGTTGACGCCGTTGGAGAGGGCGAGAATGGCCGCGATGCCGATGATGCCGATCGACCCCGCGAAGGCCGTCATGGCCGTGCGGCCCTTCTTGGTCATGAGGTTGCGGGCCGAGAGGCCCAGGGCCGTGAGGAAGTTCATCGAGGTACGGCGGGTGGGCTTGGCCTCGCGGCGGGCGGCCGCAGCGGCGTCGAAGGGGTCGGAGTCGTGGGTGATGTGGCCGTCGGCCAGATTGACGATGCGGGTCGCGTAGTCCTGCGCGAGCTCGGGGTTGTGGGTGACCATGATGACCAGGCGGTCCTGCGCGACCTCCTTGAGCAGGTCCATGACCTGCACGGACGTGTTGGAGTCAAGGGCGCCGGTGGGCTCGTCGGCCAGGACAATCTCGGGGTCGTTGATAAGGGCGCGGGCGATGGCGACGCGCTGCATCTGGCCGCCCGAAAGCTGGGCGGGGCGCTTGTCGACGTGCTGGCCCAGGCCGACCTTCTCCAGGGCCTCCTTGGCACGGGCGCGGCGCTCGGCGCGGCCCACGCCCGAAAGCGTCAAGGCCAGCTCGACGTTTTCCAGGATGGTCTGGTGCGGGATGAGGTTGTAGCTCTGGAAGACGAAGCCGATGCGGTTGTTGCGGTAGGCGTCCCAGTCGCGGTCGCGGAAGTCCTTGGTCGAGATGCCGTCGATCAAAAGGTCGCCCTCGTCAAAGTGGTCGAGGCCGCCGATGACGTTGAGCATCGTGGTCTTGCCCGAGCCCGAGGGGCCCAAAATGGCCACGAACTCGTTATCCCTAAAGGCCAGGCTCACGTGGTCCAAGGCAATTTGGGTAAACGAGTTCGTGGAGTACTTCTTGCAGATGCTCTTGAGCTCCAGCATAGGATAGCAGGCCTTTCTTTGAAAAGGGTAACCTTGCTATCCTACCCGGCGGCTGTTGTTTTATGCGAGAAGGCGCTGAACCTTCAAACTTGCCTCGCCCGCGCGAACGAGAAGGTCGTGGTCGGCGGTGCCGGCACCCAGGGCGGCCAGGGCGTTAGCGAGAAGAACGTCGACGTCGTCGTCCATGCGGCCCAGCTGCATGGCGGCGTAGGCGTCGGCCGCGATGCCGCGGATGGCCGAGAAGAGCAGGGCGGCCTCGGGGGTGTCTAGGGCCGGGGCGGCGGCGGTACCCCGGGGCACGCCGCGGTGGGCGCTCACGTGCTCGCTGCGGGCGGCAACGGCCTCGATGTACTCGCTGAGCTGGGCTTCGTTTGCGCAGGCGGTCGCGGCGAAGAGGCCCTCGATCACGACGCCAAAGGCGTGGCCGCAGGGGACGAAGCCGGGGACGGCGGCCATGGCGTTGGTCATGGTGGCGCCCAGGCCGCAGAGCTGGGCTACGAGCTGGGTCTGCTTGGCCGCGGCGGCGCTGGGCTGGGCCGCGGTGGCGGTGACGGGGCCGTGCTGGATGGGGGCATCGGACATGGTTGCTCCTTTACGGGTGTTGGGTTTTGCGGCTTTGAGTGTATATGAGGGGCCAGGCGCCGCCTGCGGCGGGCGGGGCAAGTCGTACAATACGCCCATGAATTCTGGGGCCACATATGTATTAGAGTGCGCGGGCGTCGAGGTGCGCGTGACGCGTAAGCGCGTGCGGCGCATGAACCTGCGGGTTGCCGGGGACGGCGCCGCGCGGATGAGCGTGCCGTGGCACGTGGGCCGCGCCGAGGCCGCGGCGTTCTTGGCCGCGCACGAGGAATGGCTGCGGGGCGCGTTGGCGCGGGCGGCGGCGCGGCGGGAAGCCACCGAAGCTGCGCGGCCCAGCGGGCTTGTGCCGCTGTGGGGCAAGCTCGTGAGCTGGGAAGATGCGCCCGAGGAACTGTGGCGCGCCGAGGTGGCCGCGCGGTTGGGCGACGCTGCGGCCCGTGCCGAGGCGGTGCTGGGCGTGCACGCCAGCGGCTGGCAGCTGCGCGACATGAAGACGCGCTGGGGGTCGTGCACCCCGGCCACGGGCAAGATCCGGATCAACATCCGCCTGGCGGCATACCCTGCGACCTGCCTGGATTACGTGGTGGCCCATGAGCTGGCGCACCTGCTGGAACCCAGCCACAACGCACGTTTTCACCAAATCGTGGCCCGTGCCTATGCAGACGAGGCCGCAGCACGGCGCCTCTTGTGCCAAGACCCCTGGGATTTGGCGGCCCGCGAAGGCGGGAACGCGGCCGCAGAGGGCGCCGAAGGGCCCGGCGAGGACCCCGTTAGCAAACACGCGCGAGATTTCTTGGTTTAAAACGAAAACCGCCGAGTAGCCGAGCCCTCGCGGCGCCACGCCAACTGGGCAAACGTCGCTAGGCGCGCCCCGGCTACTTGACCAAACCGGATTTAAACCAAGAAAAGTCGCGCGAGGCGCGCGGGCAGGCCCGCAAAACGACCAAAACCGCCCGCGGCCCTCCCCTAGAGGCCCATCTGGGCGATGTACCACGCGGCAACCTGCTCGGGCTCCTGCGCCGCACCACCCGCAAACCACCACGAAACCGCATGCGAGAACGAGCTCACCAGCAAAACGCGGGCGAACTCGGCCGGGACCCCGGCCGCAGGCGCAGGCCCGCTCTTGGCAAACAACACGTCCAGCTGCGCCTCGAAGTAGGCCGTGAAGTGCGGCTCTCCCTCGCGCACGAGCTTGCCGCACACGCCGCCGCGCGTGTCGCGCAGGTGGTAGAGCAGGTGCGTGAGCTTGCCCTCCAGGCTCTTGGTCACCAGCGAGGGGTGCGTCACGCACCGCTCGCTCACGCCCTCGAAGATGTGGTCGAAGATCTCACGGCACATCTGGTCAAGCAGCTCGTCTTTGGTCTCGAAGTGCGCGTAGAACGTGCTGCGGCCAACGTCGGCGCGGTCGATGATCTGCGCGACCGTCACGCAGCTGTAGTGCTCCTCGGCCATAAGCGACTCGAAGGCGTCGTAGATGGCCTTGCGCGTCTTGCGCTGGCGGCGGTCAAGCGGCTGGTCTGGCATGGGGCCACGCTCCTTGCAACGGGACAAATCGAGAAAAACGTGCGGTAACAGGCAATGCGGCGACCATGTGCGCTATGGCCCAGAGGGCGCCTTTTGCTTCTGTCGCCGCCGTACCGACTGGATTATACCGAACTATATGTTCGGTAACGCAATTCTAGTTCGGAGACACCATGGAAAGCCTCAAACCCTACTTCAAGCCCCTCGAGGATCTTCTTGACGCGGGCGGGACGCGCAAGGACGTCGCGTTTCTCGTCACCTCGGCCATCTTCTTGGCGATCAGCCTTGCCGGGGGCGGCAACCTGGCGGTCGACCCGGCTTGGGTCGCCATCGTCTTGTGCGGCGTGCCCATCGTCATCGAGGCCTTCATCGCTATCGTGACCGAGCTCGACGTCAAAGCGGACCTTCTGGTCTCCATCGCCCTTATCGCGTCGGTCGCCATCGGCGAGTACTTTGCCGCGGGCGAGGTCGCCGTCATCATGCAGCTAGGCGGCCTTTTGGAAGAGCTCACCGTCGAGCGCGCCCAGCGCGGCATCCAGCGCCTGGTCGAGCTGGCCCCGCGCCAGGCCCGTCTCATAGGCGCAGGCGGCGAGACACGCATGATCGACGCAGACGATGTCGAGCTGGGCGCCCTCGTGCGCGTGCTTCCCGGCGAGACGATCCCCGTCGACGGCGTGGTGGTCGCGGGCACCACCAGCGTCGACGAGAGCGCCGTCACCGGCGAGCCGATGCCCGTCGACAAGCAGCCCGGCGACGAGGTGAGCGCGGGCACGGTCAACCAGTTTGGCAGTGCCGACGTGCGCGCGACCCACGTGGGCGAGGACAGCTCGATCCGTCGCATGGCTCGCCTGGTGCAGAGCGCCGACGCAGGCAAGGCCAAGATCGTGCGCCTGGCCGACCGCTGGGCGACCTGGGTCGTCGCAGGCGCCCTGGCCGCGGCAGTCATCGCCTACCTGATCACCGGCGAGATCCTGCGCTCGGTCACGGTGCTCGTCGTCTTTTGCCCCTGCTCGCTGGTGCTGGCGACGCCGACGGCCATCGTGGCCGCGATCGGCAACGCCACCAAGCGCGGCTTCCTCGTGAAGGAGGGCGACGCGCTGGAGCGCCTGGCCCAGGTGGGCCGCGTCGTCTTTGATAAGACAGGTACCGTCACGGCCGGAAAACCCGAGGTCGCAGCCGTGGTCGCGGCGCCGGGCGCGGGCCTGGCGCCCGATGAGGTCTTCTCGTTTGCCGCCGCGGCCGAAGCCAGAAGCGAGCACCCGCTGGGCAAGGCCGTCGTCGCCAGCGCACGCAAGCACGGCGTCACGGTGCCCGAGCCCACGTCCTTCTCGATGGAGCCGGGTCGCGGCGTCACCGCCACCGTCTGCGGCCGTGAAGTGCAGGTTGGCAGCAAGAAGATGATGGCCGAACTGGGCCTCGACGCCGCTGCCTGGGGCGACGCGGCCCTCGAGGGGCTTCTCGCCAAGGGCGACACCCCGGCCTTCGTCGCCGTCGACGGCAAGGCGGCCGGTCTTCTCGCCCTCTCGGACACCGTGCGCCCCGAGTCGGCCGCGACCGTCGCCGCGCTGGCCAGGCTGGGCGTCGAGTGCGTCCTTCTCACCGGCGACAACCAAGCGGCCGCCGCGGCCGTTTGCTCCCAGGTGGGCATCGGTTCCCACCTGGCCGAGTGCCGGCCCGAGGACAAGATGAGCTACATCGAGAAGTCCGAGGCCGCGGGCCTGCGCTGCGCCATGATCGGCGACGGCGTGAACGACGCCCCGGCCCTGCGCCGCGCCTTTGTGGGCATCGCCGTGGGCGGCGTGGGCAGCGACGTCGCGGTCGAGGCCGCCGACATCGCCATCGTCAACGGTAGCATCGCCGGCCTGCCGCACCTGGTCGAGCTCTCGCGCCACGCCATGCGCGTCATCCGCGCGAACCTCACTTTCTCGATGGGGCTCAACTTCCTGGCGATCGTGCTGGCGTTTCTCGCCGTCCTGGACCCGGTGAGCGGCGCGCTTGTGCACAACTGCGGCAGCGTATTTGTGATCTTGAACTCGTCGCTGCTGCTACGCTGGGAGAAGAAGGCCAGGTAGACGGCGAGAAGAGCGCGGCCGCTAGTCGACGGCCACCACGTGAAGGCACGGGGCGTCGACGGTGAAGGCGACGTCGTGGCCCGCAAAGGCCAGGTGGTAGACGCGGGTGGGCTCGTGCTTGCTGCCGGCTCGGCGCGGATCCTGGCGCAGGACCTCGATGAGGCCGGGAAGCTTTTTGGGCTCCACGCGGGCACGCAGGTCATCGGGGAAGTCGACGTCCAGCTCGGGCCAGGGGGCGCGCTCGATCCAGCCGCCCGAGGCGTCCGGGTGGCAATCGGCAAACGGGATGTAGGGCTTGATGTCCAGGATAGGCGTGCCGTCGCGCAGGTCGCAGCCGCGCACGTGAATGACCGGCCCGGCCTCGAGCAGCTCCACACAGTCAAGCTCCACGCAGGTAAGGCCGATGGGGTTGGGCCTAAAGGGGCTTCGCGTGGCAAAGACGCCCACGCGCTCGCTGCCACCCAGACGCGGCGGGCGCACCGTGGGCGACCAGGCGTTTTTGGTCGCGGCGACGTCGCCAGCATCGGTGGACGCGTCCGCGCCGGTGACCGCACGGCCCGCCGCCGCGTCGGCCGCGACGTCGGCCGCGGTCCCGCCCGGAGCCCCGTTCTCGAACTGCCAGATAAGCCACAGGTGGGTGAACTCCTCGAGCCCGCGCACCGCGTCGGCGCGCGCGAACTGGGGCTCGAAGACGATCTGCCCCTGCAGGTGCGGAGCCAGAAAGCTGTTGCGTGGAATGCCGAACTTCTGCGGCATGTCGGTATGTATATGTGCAATCGGCTTCATGGCCCCATTGTAGTCCGCCGCCCGCCCCTCTCGTCCCCATTGACGGGACCTAAATCGCAGATTCTCCCCTAATTGAAGCGCTTTATCTGCGATTTAGGTCCCGTCAACGAAAGAGGGGCGCCGGCGAAACAACTTGACAACAGGTGTTCACGGCTCGGAAATCAAGTACCCCCGGCGGCGAAACAACCCTCGCCCATCATGGGTCGCGTGTCACAACGCACAAATAGGGACAACAATGAGAGAGGGATGGGCCATGCCGCAATATGACGAGCTCCTAGAGCATGCACCCAAGATAAACCAGCAGCTCGCGCGCTACGGAGTCAAGTTTGGTCTGTACAAGAACGGGACCTTTAACGAGCGCCTGTTCCCGTTTGACCCCATTCCGCGCACGATTTCTGCCCCCACCTGGGCAAAGCTCGAGCGCGGCCTGGCCCAGCGCGTCGACGCCCTTAACGCCTACCTGGCAGACATCTACGCCGACAAGCAGATCGTAAAGGACGGCGTCGTGCCCGAGGACTTCGCGTTTGCCAGCTCGGGCTACCTGCCGCAGTGCGAGGGCATCGTGCCGCCAGGCAAGATCTACAGCCACATCTCGGGAATCGACCTGGTAGAGGGCGAGGAC
The DNA here is from genome assembly GCA_963658035.1 of Bacteroidaceae bacterium. Taxonomy (GTDB): domain Bacteria; phylum Actinomycetota; class Coriobacteriia; order Coriobacteriales; family Atopobiaceae; genus Paratractidigestivibacter. Next base: position 9,322 of record CAVKOL010000041.1, on the reverse strand, counting down.
GACCAGTGGTTTATCCTCGAGGACAACCTGCGCATCCCGTCTGGCGCCTCCTACCCGCTGATCGCCCGCGACCTGTGCCGCCGCTGCGACGCCGAGACCTTCCGCGCCACGCCGCTGGTCGACAACCGCGACTACGGCGAGCGCCTGCGCCGCGTCATGGACTCGGTGAACCGCGGGGGCATCAACGTGCTGCTTACCCCGGGCCGCTACAACGCCGCCTACTTCGAGCACACCTACCTGGCCGAACGCGCCGGCTGCGTCTTGGCCGAGCCCTCCGAGCTCTTTGTCGAAAACGAGCAGCTGTGGTACCGCGACGCCCAGACCAACCGCCGCGTCGGCGCCATCTACCGCCGCCTGTCGGACGAGTTCTTGGACCCGCTGTGCTTCCGCCCCGACTCGCTGATCGGCGTCCCCAACATCATGAGCGCCTACCGCGCCGGCAACCTCGCCATCGTGAACGCCCCCGGCAACGGCGCCGCGGACGACAAGGGCATCTACTACTTTGTCCCCAAGATGGTCGAGTACTACCTTGGCGAGAAGCCCATCCTGCAAAACGCCCCCACCTACCTGCCCTTCTATCCCGATGACATGGCTTACGTCCAAGACCACGCCGACACGCTGGTCATCAAGGACGTGGCCGAGGCGGGCGGCTATGGCGTCGTGTTTGGCAGCAGCCTCACGCCCGAGAAGCTCGAGGACCTGAAGGCCCTTATCCGCCGCGAGCCGCGCCGCTTCATCGCCCAGGAGGTCATCGACTTCCTTTGCCTGCCAACCATGATCGACGGCCAGGTCCAACCGAGAAAAGCCGACCTGCGCGCCTTCGTTCTTTCTGCCGCCGGCCAAGAAACCACCGTGTGGCCCAGCGGCCTCACGCGCTTCTCGCCCGACGCCGGCAGCGCAATCGTCAATTCGTCCCAGGGAGGAGGGTTCAAAGACACATGGGTGCTCTCTCAATAGAAAAGGTCGACCACCTGCTTTGGCTTGGCCGCTACATGGAGCGCAGCTACACCACGCAGCGCTTTATCATCTCAACCTACGACCGCGCTTTGGACAGCACGGAGGGCAACTGGAAGGGCCAGCTCGAGGAGCTTGGCTTCGACGCCCAGACCGAGACCCCGCGCGAGTTCTTTAGGGCATGCCTCTTTGACACCGCGATCATCGAGTCGGTGGCCCACTCGATGGACGCCGCCTACGACAACGCTGTGCGCCTGCGAGACGTGCTTGGCACCGAGACCGTGAGCTACATCCAGATGGCCTACGACGCCCTGGGCGCGGCCAAGCTCTCGGACGCTCCCCTGCTTGACCTGCAGCTTGTTCAGGACAACATCATGGCGTTCAAGGGTTGCGTCGACGACTTTGTAGACGACGACGCGGCGAGAAACATCATCAAGTGCGGCATCTCTTGCGAGAGAATCGACCTCTACGCGCGCCTGAACTTCCGCCTGGACCGCCTAAAGCAGGAGGTCCACCGCCTGGCCAGCCGCATCAACCGCACCGGCGCCCCCTACAGCCAGGCCGACCTCAAGGCCATGGTGGACATCGTCTACTCGGACCGCTTCCCGCACTTCACCACCTACACCGAGCTGGGCGAGCTGCTCTACCACGCGGCGCATCTCTTCCCCTCGGCATAGGGGCGCCCCATGAAGATTCTCAACTTCACCTTTAAGACCGAGCTCGAGTTTAGCGAGCCCGTGCACAACCACGACTTTGTCCTGCGCTGCCTGCCCACAAGCAACTGCGTGCAGACCGTCTTGGACTCCCAGGCCATGGTCACCCCCTCGACCTCCATCGCCCACCAGACCGACGGCTTTGGCAACAAACTGCTGGTAGGGCGCCTGGCCGAGGAGCACTCGAGCTTCTCGTTTATCTCGTCTGGCTCGGTCATGGTGACCGATCTTGCCGAGGCCACGTCCAAGCTGGAGTACTGCCACCCCATCTACCTGCGTGAAAGCGAGAAGTGCAAGCCGGGCCCGGCCATCGAGGCCCTGGTCGCCGATACCTTGGCCCAGCTCACCGACCCCACCGCGGGCGAGAAGGCCGCGCACCTTACCAGCGCCGTCTACAACGCGATGGCCTACGAGAAGGGCGCCACGACCGTCGACACCTGCGCCGAGGACGCCCTGGCCCAGGGCGCCGGCGTGTGCCAGGACTACGCGCAGATCATGGTCGCGGCCTGCCGCCTGGCCGGTATCCCCGCCCGCTACGTGAGCGGCCTTATGCTGGGCGAGGGCGCAACCCACGCCTGGTGCGAGGCCTACGACGGCCGCCACTGGGTGGGCTTCGACCCCACGCACGACCGTCTGGTCAACACAGATTACATTGCTATTGCGCATGGCCGCGATTTTGTCGACTGCCCCGTGGAAAGCGGTATTCTCACTGGTGGCGCGCGTCAGGCTCAGTACGTGCGCGTACGTGTAGTCGACGACGCCCCGTGGGTTGGCAATCCCGCATTGGGGGCAGAAGAGGTTCTGTAAGTGATCAGCACGGTTTTCTCGGCAGAGCTGCCCATTGGCGAGCACCTGCAGATAAAGAAGCACAGGATCGAGGGAACGGCCGCCGCACCCTTTGGCGGGGAGGCGGCCAAGGATGGCCACAAGCCCCGCATGGCCGTGGTCACCGGTATTCACGGAGACGAGCTTGAGGGCCAGTACGTGGCCTTTAAGCTGGGCCAGATCCTTGAGGCCAACAAGGACAAGCTCTATGGCACGGTGGACATCTACCCCGCCATCAACCCCTTGGGCATCAACTCTATCGAGCGCGGCGTTCCCATGTTTGACGTGGACCTCAACCGCACCTTCCCGGGCAACGCCAACGCAGACCTCACCGAGACCCTGGCCGCGGCCGTCATCGACGACATCATGGGCGCAGACGTTGCCGTGGACATCCACGCCTCCAACATCTTCTTGCGCGAGATGCCGCAGGTGCGCGTGAACGAGATCTCGGCAGACGCGCTGGTGCCGCTGGCGCCGCTGCTCAACGTCGACTTTGTGTGGGTCCACGCCTCGGCCACCGTGCTGCAGTCGACCTTTGCCTACGCGCTTAACGAGCGCGGCACCCGCACCCTGGTGGTCGAGACGGGCGTGGGCATGCGCATCACCCACAAGTACGGCCACAACCTCACGCAGGGCCTGCTACGCCTGGCCGCCCACCTGGGCGCCTGGGGCGGCGACTTTGAGGCGGCCCCCGAGCCCATCATCTCGCACGACGGCAAGGTGAGCTACCTCAACGCCGGCTGCGGCGGCATCTTCTTACCCCAGGCCGAGCACGCCACGATGGTCGAGAAGGGCCAGCTCATCGGCATTGTGGCCGACGCCTTGACCGGCGAGGTGGCAGAAGAGGTCACCGCGCCCGAGTCTGGCCTTTTGTTTACCCTGCGAGAGTACCCCGTGGTCTACCCCGGATCCTTGCTCGCCCGAATCCTGGGAGACGTCAAATGAAAAAAGTAAGCCTCTACACCCTTGACACCCCCTACCGCGAGCCGCTGACCATCTGGGGTTACGAGTTTGGCCGCGACGACGCCGAGAAGTGCGTGGCCATCGTGGGCTCGATGCGCGGCAACGAGGTCGAGCAGACCTACGTGTGCGCCGACCTGGTGCGCCGCCTGACGGCCTTGGAGGAGCGCGGTCTTCTCGACGCCAACAAGCGCGTGCTGGTGGTGCCCTCGGTCAACCCCTTCTCGATGAACATCAAGAAGCGCTTTTGGCCCGTGGACAACACCGACATCAACCGTATGTTTCCCGGCTACGACCTGGGCGAGACCACGCAGCGCATCGCCGACGGGCTCTTTCGCGCGGTGCAGGGCTACGAGTACGGCATCCAGCTGTGCAGTTTCTACCTGCCGGGCGACTTCCAGCCGCACGTGCGCGTGACCGACGCGGGCGAGATTTCGGCCGAGTCCCTTGCGCTGGCCGACTCGTTTGGCTTCCCCTACGTTGTGGCCAAGAAGCCCTCGAGCTTCGACACTACAACGTTGAACTACAACTGGCAGGTGTGGGACACGCACGCGTTCTCGGTCTTTGTGCGCGAGATGGGCTCTTTGTCCACGCGCGGCGCCGAGGAGGTCGAGGACTGCATCCTGCGCTTCCTTGACGGCCGCGGCGTGATTCGCAGCGTGGAGCCGGGCGGCTTTAGGAGCACGCACCTGGACGAGCGCTCTTTGGTGGACGTGCGCTGCGAGAACGCGGGCGGCATCTTCCTGCGCGACGTCGAGCCCGGCGAGCGCGTACGCGCGGGGCAGACGCTGGGCCAGGTGCTGGACGCCGGCGACGCCCACGTCAAGGAGATGCTGGTCGCGCCCCTGGACGGCCGCGTGTTCTTCTGCCACGTGGACCCGCTCATCAACCAGTACACCATCGCGTTCAAGCTGGCGCCCGAGACCACCTGGGCGCACGCGGAGTAAAGCGCGGCGGGGCCCGGTGGAGCCATCGATAAACGAAAAGCGGCGAGAAGTCCGGGCGGGCTTCTCGCCGCTTTCTTTTACTGCAACGTGAGCTGCAGGAGCTTGGCCGGGCCGTGCGGGTCGACGGCGTGATTGGTGCCCGCCGGGACCACCAAGATGTCGCCTGCCTGCATGTCCTGGCCATTGACGGTGGCCGTGCCCTCGATCAGGTAGTAGAGGGTGTCGCCGGGGTAGCGCTCCTCGCTCACGGACTCGCCGGCCGAGAAGGCCAGGACAGTGCCTGCCAGCGGGTCTCCCACGCGAGTGATGGTGCGGCTGGTCACCTGGCCGTCGCGGGCCTCTACCAGCGAGGACAGCGGCCGCGGGGCGTCGGTGGGGAGGTTTTTGAATCCCATGGTCTTCTCCCCTGCCGCTTAGGCGTCAAAGATGACGACGAGCAGCATCTTGAAGGCCGTGAGGCCGCGCACCGAGTGCGGGGCGCCCGCGGGGATGACGATGGACTGGCCGGCGCCCAGTTGGTGGGGCACGCCGTCGATGGTGATCTCGCCCGTGCCCTCCAGGACGTTGACCATGGCGTCGCCGCCGGCCGCGTGGGAGGCCATGCCTTCGTCGGCATCGATGGCAAAGAGGGTCACCTTGGCGGCGGGCATCTGGGAAAGCGTCAAGCTGTTGACGCAGCCGGGCTCGACGTTTACCAGGCCGGCCAGGTCGAACACCTGGGACTTCTCGACGTTTTTGATGAGCTGGGACATGGGGGTCTCCTCTCGTCCGCGCGCGGCGGGGTCGGGTTGGTTGCTGGGGTCTAGCTTACCCCGTCTGGTCGTGAGGTTTTCACCGGCACTGGCCCGCGCGTCGCCGCGCCCTTCTCGCCAACAAAAAAACGCCCGGCACCCCAAGTCGCTTGGGTACCGGGCGAGAAAACCGCGGGGCTGTAAGGTGCGGGCGTCATACCCGCAGTGGCTTACTCCTGCTGGTCGGCCACCATGTTGGCGGCGGCGGGAGCGGCGTCGGAGAGGGCCTCGGCGCAGTGCTTGCGGCCAAGCTCGGTCCACTCGGGCTCCTCGTCGGGGATGGAGCCGGCCTCCTTGGTGAAGAGCTCCTTCAGGCAGTTGTAGGCGACGATGACGCCCAGGACCACCAGCAGCACGGCAAAGACCAGCTGCAGGACAGAGTTGAAGACAGAGGCGGCGGTGCCTGCGCTAAGGGCGGTCACGCAACCCAGGATGGACTGCACCAGCGAGGTGAAGGTGCAGCACAGCAGGAAGGCGACGGGCACGTAGAGCATGGCGCCCTTGCGGCCGGTGCACTTGCAGAAGACGGCCAGGGTGATCATGGTCATGCCGCCCAGAAGCTGGTTGGAGGCGCCAAAGAGGGGCCAGATGGCCAGGTAGCCGCCAAAGGTGAGGGCAAGACCGGGGATCAAGGTGACGACGGTGGCAAACCAGGGGTTGCCGACGACCTTCATAAGGCCGGACTTCTCCTTGGTAACGGCCAGGGCGTCGTTGGACTCGGCAAAGAACTCGGAGAAAGCGGTGCGGGCGATGCGGGCCACGGCGTCAAGGGAGGTCAGGGCCAGGGCGCTGACGTTCATGGTCATGAAGACGGTCGCGATGGTGGCGTTGACGCCAAAAGCCTCCATGGCACGGGCGACGCCGGCGGCGAAGATCTGGAACGGGGTGGAGGCGACGCCGTTGTTGAGGGCGCCGGTGCCAGCGGTGTTCATGTCAGAGAACATGATGCCGGCGATGATGATGGCAAGGATACCCACGAAGGACTCGAGGACCATCGAACCGTAGCCGACCTTGACGGCGTCGGTCTCGTTGGAGACCTGCTTAGAGGAGGTGTTGGAGGACACCAGGCTGTGGAAGCCCGAGAGGGCGCCGCAGGCGACAGAGACAAACAGGACGGGGAACATCATGCCCGAGGTGTTGGAGAAACCGGTGAACATCGGGGCGGTGATGGTGGCCTGGCCGTGGATGCCCAGGACAACGATGCCCAGGACGGCGCCGGCGATCATGACGACCATCATGATGGTGGTGAGGTAGTCGCGCGGGGTCTTGAGGACGTTCAGCGGCATGGCGCTGGCAAAGACCAGGTAGACCATGACGACGGCGATCCACTGGTTGAGGTCGAGGTACAGCGGGAACTGCATACCCACGGCAAACATCACGACGATGGCGACCACAGCGGCGGCGAACTTAGCGGCGCCCGAGAGGTTGAACTTGTTGTAGGCCCAGCCAAACGCCATGGCGACAAAGGTGAAGAGGATCGAGATGGTGCCGGCGCAGCCAGCGGCGTAGGACTTGGTGAAGTCGACGCCGCCCTCGGCAGCCGCGGTGAACTTAAAGGTGCCGCAGACCATCGAGGTGAAGGCCGCGATGACGATGATGCAGAAGAGCCACTGGAACAGCAGGAACAGTCGGCGACCGGTGCGGCCGATGTACTTCTCGACCAGCTGGGCCAAAGACTTGCCGTTGTTCTTCATCGAGGCGTACAGAGCGCCAAAGTCGTGGACGGCGCCAAAGAAGATGCCGCCGACAAGGACCCAAAGCACGACGGGCAGCCAGCCAAAGGCCATGGCCACGATGGTGCCTGTGACGGGGCCCGCGCCGCAGATGGAGCTGAACTGGTGGGAGAAGGCCATGAAAGAGGAGACGGGCGAGAAGTCCTTCTCGTTCTCCATACGGCGGGCCGGGGTCAAGGCGTCCTTGTCAACGCCCCAAGAGTTGGCCAGCCAGCGGCCATACAGCAAGTAGGCGGCGGCCAGGACCACGGCCGCGACGAGCATCAGTACGATTCCGTTCATTTACGAGCTTACCTTCCTTCTGGAACACACAAAAATGGCCGCCTGGAAACCCAAGCGGCCTTAACACCTTCGCATTCGACAGCCGCCCATTATCTTTCGGGCTGGCGTCTAACCAACCCGCGCTAAATTGCAATGGCGATAATGGATAGTGCTGCGAAGAACATTTTCTTGCGTGATCCCTTTACTTGTGGCGCCTAGGCGCCCCCTGTGGACGCATGACATAGTGGACCTGTGCCGTCCACAAGTAGTCCATATCTGTCAATATATAACATGCCTGAAACAAAGTTTTTGACCGGTCGGCGAGAAGAACCCGCCATTTGCCGACACGTGCTTATTAAATTGGGTACCATCTGCCCAGATTGGCCCGACAACAACTCATCGACACAAGGAGAGACATGTCAATCATTGATGTTATGAAAGAGCGCTACTCCGAGAGGCGTTTCTCGGATAAACCTGTGAGCGACGAGGACCTTCTCGCCATTTTGGAGGCGGGACGCCTGGCCCCCACCGCCCAGAACAAGCAGCCGCAGCGCATCCTGGTGTTGCGCGACCCCGATGACCTGGCCCGCGTCGACCTCTGCAGCCGCTGCCGTTTTGGCGCGCCGGTGGTTTTGGTGCTGGCCTACGACATGGGCGCCGAGGCCCGCAACCCCGACGTCTTTGACTGCGGCGTTATCGACACCTCAATCGTGGGCGACCACATGAGCCTAGCCGCCGCCGAGCGCGGCATCCACAGCTGCTGGGTGGGGCTTATCAACCCCTTTGAGCTGCGCCGCCAGTTCGATATCCCGGGCGAGTACCGCATCGTTGGCATCATGCCCATGGGCTACCCCAGCGAGAAGAGCCGTCCTTCTCGCCTGCACGAGAAGCGCTTCGAGCTTTCGCACACGGTCTCGTTCGACCGTTACGGCGCGGCGGGCGCGGGCGACGGCACCGAGGCCGCGGAGTAGGGCGCGGCCGTGACCCTGTTTATCGACGCCGACGCCTGCCCCGTCACGGCCGATGCCCTGGCCGTGGCCCGGCGGGCCAAGGTGCCCGTGGTCATCGCGGGCAACACCACGCAGAACCTCGAGCGCCACGTGCGGCCGGGCGACCCTCGCCGCGCCGCCGACGCCAAGCCCGCCGGCGGCTTTTGGGTCGATACGCTGCGGGTTTCCTGCGGCGCCGACTCGGCAGACTTCGCGATCGTGGAGGCCTTGGCCCCCGGCGACTGCGTGGTTACGCAGGACATCGGCCTGGCCGCGATGGCACTGGGGCGCGGTGCTGCGGCCATCGGCGTGCGCGGGCGCGTCTACAGCCAGGCCACCATCGACTCGGACCTCTTCATTCGCGCCGAAGAGAAAAAGGTGCGCCGAGCGGGCGGCAAAACGCGCGGACCTGCGGCTTTTTGCGAGAAGGACAGAAGAAGGTTTATTGAAAACCTTGAGGGTCTTCTTGGCATTTGGTAGGGCTTCACTCATAATAGTCGGGTTTCGAAAACCTTTAACCGCACGTCAACGCGCCTGCGCGGCGCACAAAGGACAACTATGACTTCCACGGACACCTCTGCCACCAAGACCTTCTCGCTTGCCGACTGCGATATGCGCCCGGCAACCGTCGACGATATCCCCGCCATCGTGGCCACCCTCGAGGAGGCGCGCGCACTTCTCGCCGCCGACGGAATCGACCAGTGGCAAAACGGCTCGGGCCCCAACTTCAAGAACATCGCCCTTGACCTGGAGTTTGGCTGGGGCCGCGTCTTTACCGTCAAGGGCAGCGTCGCCGCGACGGCCGCTCTCATCGACGTGCACGACCCCAACTACGAGGAGCTTATCGAGGGCGCTTGGGAGGTGCGCGAGGACGGCGAGAGCAACTACGCGACCATCCACCGCGTGGCCGTCTCCCCCGCTTTCCGCGGCCAGCACGTGGCGCAGCTCTTTTATCGCCGCCTGATCGAGGAGGCCCGCGTGCGCGGCTTCTCCGAGCTGCGCGTCGACACCCACCCCGACAACGTGCGCATGCAGCACGTCATCGAGAACTCCGGCTTCAAGCGCATTGGCAGCTGCTGCATCAACGGCAACAAGTCCGACCTTCGCTGGTCTTATCAGCTGTTCCTCTAAGGTCCGCCGGCGCCGCGC
>CAVKOL010000040.1:0-16489 GCA_963658035.1 Bacteroidaceae bacterium | reverse complement strand
CGCGCACCGAGCAGGCCCGCGGCTTCGTGACCAAGATCTGGAACGCGAGCCGCTTTGTCCAGATGAACCTCGAGGGCTACGAGCCGGGCGCGCCTTTGGCCCAGACGGCCGAGGACGCCTGGATGCTCTCGCGCCTGGCCCGCACCGTGGCGCTGGCCACCGAGCAGCTTGAGACCTACAACTTTGGCGACTACGCCCGCAATATCCAGAGCTTCTTCTGGGGCGACGTGTGCGATTGGTACATCGAGCTTTGCAAGGGCCGCCTGCTGGACGGCGACGCCGACGAGAAGCTGCAGGTCCAGCGTAACCTCGTCTACGTGCTTGACGTCTCGATGCGCCTGCTGCACCCGGTGATGCCGTTTGTGACCGAGAGCGTGTGGGACGCGCTGCCCGCCTCTGGCCTTGACGCCCACGACGCGCAGTTCCTCATGGTCGCGGCCTGGCCCGAGCCCGAGGCGCTGGCCGCCTTTGTCAACGAGCAGGCCGAGGGCGACTTCGAGCTGGCCAAGCGCGTGATTTCCTGCGTGCGCTCGACCCGTGCCCGTTACCGCCTGTCGCCTAAGGCCGAGCTTGCTGTGGCCGTGCGCTGCGGCGAGGCGGACGCCGCGGTTCTCGCCGGACAGGAGGGCTTCATCAAGTCCGTGGGCCGCGTGAGCGAGCTTTCCTGCGGAGACGTGGAGAAGGGCGCGGGCTCTGTGGCCGTGGCCGACGGCGCGCTGGAGATCTTCGTCGACCTGGGCGGTCTTGTCGACCTCGCGGCCGAGGCGGCGCGACTCACTAAGGAGCTTGCCAAGGCCGAGAAGGAGCTCGCGGGCATCGAGCGCACGCTTGCCAATGAGGGCTTTGTCGCCAAGGCGGCGCCTGCGGTCATCGAGAAGAAGCGCTCCCAGCAGGCCGAGCTTACGGCCACGATCGAGCAGCTCAAGGGGCAGATCGCGGACTTCTCGTAAGGTTTGGCCGGGGTTCAACCTGTGAGGTTGGCGCCCAGTTTTCTCTCAATGCTCAAACAGTCCTGATTCGCACGAAGGCCACATTAAGTGGCCTTCGGCTCATGCGGAACTGCGCTTGAGAGAAAACTGGGCGCCTTTTCTTGTGCGTCCGCGCCACCGGAGGGCGATTTGCCCCCTGAGGGATCGTGGGGGTAAAGGGCTCTATCGTGAAAATATGCGGGTTGTGGGGCTTGGGTTTTTAAAAAATACGATATTGGGAATCCGGACGAGAAATTTATAGGTTGCGGGCGGTTTTGCGGTGGGAAAGGCCAGTTGGCGAAGCTGGATGGACGGCCTCTTTGGGGCTATTGCGGGATTGGCTTCCCACTATCGTCTTTTTTGTTTGAGGGCTTGGGGCCGCTGGGGGTTCTTGAGTGGCCATGTGGCGGTTTCGACCTCTTGGTCTATGTGATGGGGGATAGAATTGGCTCATCTTAGGAGGTTGAGATGAGACGAATCGGCTCCCTTATCATGTGTATTGCTGTTTGCCTTGTTGCCCTTGCTGGGTGCTCCTCTGCTGGGGATAACGTGGCTCAAACCACGTGGGAGAAGGACTTCTCGTCGCAGACGCAGACGAGCGAGACCTCAGGGCAGGAGGCCGCAAATCCGCAGGAAGATGCCGCTGCGCAATCTTCAACGGTGAGCGTCGGGAACAGGCTGCCTTACGTGGGGATGTCCGGCGACCTTATCGACGCCACGTGGCTTGGGCCCGCAAGCGGGGTGGGGGACAAGACCGAAGGCGGCAAGTTCGCCGGGTCGACGCCTTATTACTGGCGGGCGCAAAACGGCACCAATGACCTGGTCTTCTCGGCGTATGTCAAGGACGGCGAGGTCGTGATGGTCGCCAAGTTCAACACGAGCAAGAACTATTGGGGAAGCGCCGGTGGAAGCTCCGTGCTCTCGCGCGAGTTGCCCGACCTTTATGCGTCGGGCGAGACGGTCGAGAAGGACGCCTCGGCCGCCCAAGACGGCAAGCCCGATGCGGACGGCTGGGACGACCCCGACGACTACGCCAAGGCCAACGCCGATGCCTTTGACTCCTACGACGCCGCCTATGACTACTGGCTCGAGGAGATGTCCGAGTAGCCGGCTAGGCCTTCCAACCCAGAAGGTCGCGTATCACGCGGCTGGCGATCATCTGACCCATCACGGGCGGGATGTAGCTCATGGTGCCCAGCAAAGAGCCGGACTCCATCCACTGCTCGTCGGTTATGGCCTCCATCTTCACCGGCATCTCATCGGAGTAAAGAACCTGCAGGTCATGTATGCCGCGACGGCGGCACTCCTTGCGCATTATGCGCGCCAGCGGGCAGTTCACGGTATCCTCGATGCGCGAGAACCTAAAGCGCGTGGGGTCGAGCTTGTTGCCGCCGCCCATGGCCGAGATCTCGCGAAGCCCCTGCTCTTGGCACCAGGCGGCCAGGCGAAGCTTCTGCGCCACGGTATCGATCGCATCCACCACGTAGTCGGGGCGGGGAAGGGCACCCAGCTGCTCGCCCACGCTGTCCTTGTCGAGAAACTCGTGCACCGCCGTCACGCGAGCATCGGGGTTGATGTCCAGAACCATCTGGCGCATGACCTCTGCCTTGGGACGGCCGATGGTCGACGTGAAGGCAATCGCCTGGCGGTTGACGTTTGACGGCGCCACGACGTCGCGGTCGAGAAGCACGAGGTTGCCCACGCCGCCGCGGGCCAGCGCCTCGGCGCAGTTGGAGCCAACGCCGCCCAGGCCAATGACCATGACGCAGGCCTCGTCAAGACGCCGCAGGCCCTCGTCCTTCAAGATGAGCCGCAGCCTGTCCTTGGTCGTCTCGCCGTCCATGGGTCTCCTTAGTGTTAACGCCGTGTTCAAATTTAAGTAAACGATGAACCTGCACTATAGTAGTGCGTTACGTGAAAACTTCTAGCGGGAGGTTCGAATGGCTGAGTACAAATCCGATATTCAGATTGCCCAAGAGGCAAAGGTCCTGCCCATCGAGCAGGTCGCCGCTAAGGCGGGTATCGAGGCCGACCTCCTAGAGCCCTACGGCCGCACCAAGGCCAAGGTGGACATCCACGCGTTGGGCGAGAAGCCTGCAGACGGCAAGCTCATCCTGGTGACCGCCATCAACCCCACGCCCGCCGGCGAGGGCAAGACCACGACGTCCGTGGGCCTGGCCGATGCCCTGTGCGCCCAGGGCAAGAAGACCATGCTCTGCCTGCGCGAGCCCTCGCTGGGCCCCGTCTTTGGCATCAAGGGCGGCGCTGCTGGCGGCGGGTATGCCCAGGTTGTCCCCATGGAGGACATCAACCTGCACTTCACCGGCGACTTCCACGCCATCGGGGCGGCCAACAACCTGTGCGCCGCTATGCTGGACAACCACATCAAGCAGGGCAACGCCTTGAACATCGACCCGCGCCGCATCGTGTGGAAGCGCGTCGTTGACATGAACGACCGCCAACTGAGGCAGATTGTCTGCGGCCTGGGCGGCATCGCCAACGGCATGCCGCGCGAGGACGGCTTCGACATCACCGTGGCCTCGGAGGTCATGGCGGCCTTCTGCCTGGCGAGCGACCTCATGGACCTGCGCGACCGCCTGGGCCGCATGGTCGTGGCCTACACCTACGACCGCCAGCCCGTCACGGTGGCCGACATCCACGCCCAGGGCGCCATGGCGGCCCTGCTCAAGGACGCCATCAAGCCCAACCTGGTCCAGACCCTGGAAGGCAACCCCGCCTTTGTCCACGGCGGACCCTTCGCCAACATCGCGCACGGCTGCAACTCGCTTGAGGCCACCCTCACCGGCATGAAGCTCGCCGACTACACGGTGACCGAGGCCGGCTTTGGCGCAGACCTGGGCGCCGAGAAGTTCATCGACATCGTCTGCCGCGCGGGCGGCGTCAAACCCTCCGCGGTGGTGCTGGTCGCCACGGTGCGCGCCCTTAAGTACAACGGCGGCGTAGCCAAGGACGCCCTTTGCGAGGAGAACCTCGAGGCGCTGGAGGCGGGCATCCCCAACTTGCTGCGCCACGTCTCCAACATCAAGGACGTCTGGGGCCTGCCTGTTGTGGTGGCCATCAACGCTTTCCCCACAGACACCCCCGCCGAGCTGGCCTTGGTTGAGTCCAAGTGCAACGAGCTGGGAGTCAACGTCGCGCTTTCCGAGGTCTGGGCCAAGGGCTCTGCGGGCGGCCAGGCGCTGGCGACCGAGGTCCTTCGCCTGTGCGAGGAGCCGAGCGAGCTTGCCTACACCTATGAGCTCGACCAGCCCCTAAAGGCCAAGATCGAGGCCATCGCCACCAAGGTCTACCACGCCGACGGCGTCACCTTCGAGCCCAAGGCCAGCCGCATGCTGGCGCAGCTCGAGGAGCAGGGCTTCGGCGGCCTTCCCATCTGCATGGCCAAGACCCAGTACAGCTTCACCGACAACCCCAAGAAGCTGGGCGCGCCCGAGGGCTTCAACATCTGCGTACGCGACGTGCGCGTCTCGGCGGGCGCGGGCTTTGTCGTGGCCCTTACCGGCGACATCATGACCATGCCGGGCCTGCCCAAGGTGCCCGCGGCCGAGAAGATCGACGTCACGGCGGACGGCAAGATCGTCGGCTTGTTCTAATCCAGTTTGTTAGGTGGGCCGGTGCCTGGCGCCGGCCCTTTTCATGGGAGACGTATGAGCGAGAAACTCACAACGCTTACCTGCGCTTCGTTTGTCGACGCGCTGGCCTCTAAACAGCCGGTCCCGGGCGGCGGCGGTGCGGCCGCGCTGGCGGGTGCCCTCTCGGCTGCCCTGTGCTCGATGGTGGGCAACTACACCACGGGCAAGAAGCGCTACGCCGCGGTTGAGGACGACATCCAGTGCATGATCGCCCAAGCCGGCGACCTTGCGGCCGAGTTCTTGTCCCTTGTGGAGAAGGACGCCGAGGCCTATGCCCTGGTAGGGGCCGCCTACGGCCTGGCCAAGGAGGATCCGGCTCGCCCGCAGGCCATCCAGGACGCGCTTCTCGCCGCCGCCCAGCCGCCGCTTGAAATGGTGCGCGCGGCTGCCAAGACCCTGCCGCTGTTGCAAGAGATGGCCGAGAAGGGCTCGGTCATGCTCGTCTCGGACGTGGGCTGCGCCGCGGAGCTCTGCCGTGCCGCCGCTGTCGCTGCGAGCATGAACGTGCTGGTAAACACCGCGTCCATGGCCGACAAGGACCAAGCCGGCGCCATGGAGGCCGAGGTCGACGCGCTTCTCGCCGAGGTCAAGCCAGGCTGCGAGGCGCTGAGCGCCGAGGTTGTCCGCCGAATCAGGAAGGATTCCTAACATGTCCGAGCTTATGCTGGGCCTGCCCGTGGCCAAGTCCATCAACGAGCGCCTGCTTCCCCAGATCGAAGAGCTTAATGCCAAGGGCACCACGCCCAAGCTGGCCATTCTTCGCGTGGGAGAGAGGCCCGACGACCTGTCCTACGAGCGTGGCGCGTTGAAGCGCTGCGAGACCCTGGGCATCGAGGCTGAGGTCATCAGCCTTGCCGAGGCAGACGCCACCACCGAGTCCCTCATTGCGGCCGTCCAGGACCTCAACGCCCGCGCCGACGTCCACGGCGTCTTGATGTTTCGCCCCCTGCCGCGCGGGATCGACCAGGAGGCCGTCTGCGAGGCCCTCGACCCCGCGAAGGACGTCGACTGCCTCACCAGCGGCTCTCTCTACGGCGTTTTTGCCAACAAGCCACACGGCTTTGCCCCCTGCACCGCCGAAGCCGTGGTCGAGCTTCTCGACTTCTACGGCATCGAACTCGACGGCGCCGACGTCTGCGTCGTGGGTCGCTCGCTGGTCATCGGCAAGCCCGTCTCGGTCATGCTGCAGGCAAGAAACGCCACGGTGACCATGTGCCACACCCACACGGCCGACCTCGCGGCCCACTGCCGCGCCGCCGACATCGTGGTCGCCGCCGCGGGCCACGCCAAGACCGTTGCCGCCGAGTGCGTGCGCGAGGGCCAGGTCATCGTCGACGTGGGCATCAACTGGGACGAGGCCGCGGGCAAGCTCGTGGGCGACGTCGACTTCGACGCCGTCGAGGCAAGCGTCGCCGCGATCACTCCGGTCCCGCGCGGCGTGGGCTCTGTCACCACGGCCGTTCTTGCCAAGCACGTTGTCCAAGCTGCCCAAAGGAGCCTCGCGTGAAAGTAACCGAGAAACCCTCGTCTTCCTACAGCGGGGCGATGACCCCGGCCTCGATCGAGCTCAAGGCCGAGCGCGTGGCCGCCACCAAGGCTGCTACCGAGCCCGTCAACGCCTTTGTCCTGGCGATCCTGGCCGGTTTCTTTGTGGCCATGGGCGCGACCTTCATGCTGGTGGTCAAGTGCGACGCCACGCTGCCCTTTGCGGCGACGCAGCTTTTGGGCGGCTTCTCGTTCACGCTGGGCCTGTTCCTCATCCTGGCCGCGGGCGCTGAGCTCTTCACCGGCAACTGCCTGATGGTCATGGGGCCCTTGTCACGCCGTTTTGCCTGGCCCGACCTGCTTAAGAGCTGGCTCGTCGTCATCGTGGGAAACTTCTGCGGCAGCGTGATCGCGGCCCTGTTGCTGCTGGGCGCGCAGGCGGCCGGCGCCAACGGCGGCGCCTTTGGCGAGGCGGCGGTCGCGGTGGCCGTGACCAAGACCTCCCTTTCCTGGGGAACGGTCTTCTTCCGCGGTATCCTCTGCAACATCTTGGTCTGCCTGGCCGTTTGGTGCGGCCACGCCTCGACCAACGTGGCCGATAAGTTCTTCGCGGCGCTTCTCCCCGTCATGGCCTTCATGGGCGCGGGATTCGAGCACTGCGTGGCCAACATGTTCTTCTTGCCCTACGGCTACCTGCTGCAGGCGTTGGGTATCGCCGGCGGCACCCCCATTACCCTGGGCGGCATTTGCGTGAACCTTTCTGCCGCGATCCTTGGCAACCTGGTGGGCGGCGTGGCCCTGGGCATCGTTTACTGGTTTGTCTACGGCAAGAACCGTGCCGAGAAGGAGTAGGACGTGGAGCACAGCAACATCGACAAGCCCCGCATCGAGGCGGCTGTCCGCGAGTTCTTGATCGGCATCGGCGAGGACCCCGACCGCGATGGCCTGCAGGGCACGCCCGACCGCGTGGCCCGCGCCTGCGAGGAAATCTTTGGCGGCCTGCACGAGGACCCGGGCATCCACCTGCGCAAACAGTTCCACGAGCCCGGCAACGAGGAGATGGTGATCGTGCGCGACATCCCCTTCTCGTCCATGTGCGAGCACCACCTGCTGCCTTTCGTGGGCAAGGCCCACGTGTGCTACATCCCGCGCGACGGCCACGTGACCGGCCTCTCCAAGATCTCGCGGTGCGTCAACGGCTTCGCGCACCGCCCGCAGCTGCAGGAGCGCCTGACGGCCCAGATCGCGGACGCCCTGGTAGAGGAGCTCAACCCCTTGGGCGTCCTCGTAATACTCGAGGCCGAGCACACCTGCATGACCATGCGCGGCGTGCGCTCGCCCGGCTCGGTCACCACGACGTCTGCCGTGCGCGGCGTCCTGCGCGAGATGAAGGCCCGCGAGGAGGCCCTGCGCCTCATGCTGGGCAACAACCGATAAAGACTTTGGCGAGAAGACCCGGCCAGGCCTTCTCGCCGCGTTCAATAGAGGTAGAGCAACAATGACCTATCGCGTTCCCTTTGACGTGCCGCAGATAACCTATGACGAGGCCCTGAATCTTCTCCACGCCTCGCTGCGCTTTGGCATCTGCCCCATGCTCGAGACGGTCGAGGACATGCTGGCCGAGCTGGGCGACCCCGACCTGTGCTTTGACTCGGTGCAGATCGCGGGTACCAACGGCAAGACTTCGACCTCGCGCTACACGGCGGCGATTTTGGGCCAGGAGGGCAAGAAGGTCGCCCTCTACACCTCGCCCGAGCTCGTGAGCTACAACGAGCGCATGGAGGTCGCGGGCGCCCCCGTCTCTAAGGAGGCCTTCGCTTTTGGCATCAACGCCGCCGTCCTGGCCGGCCAGCGCGTGAACGCCGCCCGCGAGGCCGCCGGTGAGCGCCCTTACGACATCACCGAGTTCGACACCTTGACCGTGGCCGCCGCCGTCGTTTTTGCCCTGGCGGGCGTGGACACCTGCGTGCTTGAGTGCGGCATGGGCGGCCGCTGGGACGCGACCTCGGCCTTCAAGTCCATCAAGAACGTGGCCGTGACCGGCATCGGCCTCGACCACATCCACGTGCTGGGCGACACGCTTGAGGCCATCGCCGGCGAGAAGGCCGCCATCATCAAGCCCGGCCGCACCTGCGTTTTGGGCGTCGGCTGCGCCACGCCCACCTCGGTCGAGGACGTTTTTCTCGCCCAGTGTAGGCAAGCCGGCGTGGTGCCCACGATGGTGCGCGCCCTTGACCGCGCCGACGTGGCCGGCGAGATGCACGAGGGCATCGCCCGCACGCACACGGGCCTGCCCTGCGCAAGCTTCGCCGTGACCAAGCGCCCCGCGCGCATCGGCGCCCCGCTGGAGCTGAGCGTCCACACGCCCCGCGCCCTCTACGCCGAGCTCGCGGCCCTAAAGCCCGGCTACCAGGCCGCCAACATCGCCTGCGCCGTGGCGCTTTGCGAGGACTGCCTGGGACGTGCCTTGGACGCCGAGAAGATCTTCGAGGCCGTGGTGACCTGCCCCACGCCGGGCCGCTTCCAGCTCCTTCGCCCCGAGCCGCCCGTGCTCATCGACGCCTGCCACAACCCGCAGAGCGTCCAGACCTTCCTGGCCTGCGTCGCCGCCGTGGCCCCCAACAAAGAGGAGCGCCCGCTTCTTTTGTGCGCGGTCTTGGCCGATAAGGACGTCGAGGGCATCGTGGCCCTTCTCGCCGCCGCCTTCCCGCGCGTGGCCGTGACGCAGACCTCGTCGCCACGTGCCCTGCCCGCCCACGAGCTGGCCAATCTCTTCGAGGGCGCCGGCGCAGACGTGGTGGGGGAGTACGCAAACGTGGGCCAAGCAACGTCGGCACTTTGTGAAGAATCCTACGTTGCCTGCGGCTCTATCACCCTTGCTGGCGAGGTTGCGGCAAATCTTTTATAGCTTTTGCTACAATGTCTGACTATCTGCGGTGCGCCCCTGCGGCGCGCGCGGACCAAACCTCGCTAAGACCCATCAAAAAGGAGTCCCCGATATGCAAGAACTGCTCGACTCGATCCTCACGCCGCAAGTGCTCATGGTCTTGTACCTGATGGTCGTCTGCGTGGTCATGCTCTATGTCCTCTCCATCGTCTACGTCATCCGCGACGCCCAGCGCCGCGGCGCCGAGCCTTGGTGGATGTGGGCCATCATCTCGGTCATCCCCATCGTGGGTCTTCTCGCCTATGTCATCTTGCGTCCCAGCTCCTACCTCATCGACCGTGAGGAGCAGGACCTCGACATCGCCCTGCGCGAGCACCAGCTGTCCCACTACGGCATCTGCCCCAAGTGCGGCGCCCCGATCGACCGCGACTTCGTGGTGTGCCCCATCTGCAACACGCAGGTGCGCAACGTCTGCCCCACTTGCCACCGCCCCTTGAACGCCGACTGGAAGGTCTGCCCGTACTGCCGCACCCGCATCCAGTAAGCCAGAGGCTTTTTGCGAACCTGGCCCCCGCATTTATGTGGGGGCTTTTTGTTGCGTCCCCTAACCGCCCAAACGAGTACACTAAACGAGCTTGTTAACACCATAGGAAGAGGTTTTCCATGAAGGTCTTGCAAAACGACGGCCAGGTCATCGAGTGTCCCGAGGACCAGGTTACCCACGTCGTGCGCCACTCCGCAGCCCACATCATGGCCCAGGCCATCAAGCGCCTGTACCCCGAGGCCGACTTTGCCTACGGCCCCGCCACCGATAACGGTTTCTACTACGACGTCGACCTGCCCGAGGGCCAAAAGATCTCGGAGAACGACTTCGAGGCCATCGAGGCCGAGATGAAGAAGATCGTGAAGGAGAACCTCAAGTTCACGACCTTCGAGCTTTCCCGCGCCGACGCCGTCAAGCTCATGGAGGAGCGCGGTGAGAAGTACAAGGTCGAGCACATCGGCGATCTTGCCGACGACGCCCGCATCACCTTCTATCAGCAGGGCGAGTACATCGACATGTGCGTTGGCCCCCACATCTGCTACACCAAGGCCTTGAAGGCCTTCAAGCTCACCGGTGTCTCGGGCGCGTACTGGAAAAACGACAAGAACAACAAGATGCTCACCCGCATCAACGGCACCGCCTTTGCCACCAAGGAGGAGCTCGATGAGCACCTGCGCCTGATTGAGGAGGCCAAGAAGCGCGACCACCGCAAGATCGGCGCCGAGATGGACCTCTTCATGATGCGCGACGAGGCCCCCGGCTTCCCGTTCTTCCTGCCCAACGGCATGATCTTGAAGAACGCCCTTCTCGACTACTGGCGCGAGATCCACCACAAGGCCGGCTACGTCGAGATCTCCACGCCGCTGATCATGAACAAGCAGCTGTGGAAGACCTCGGGCCACTGGGACCACTACAAGGACAACATGTACTCCACCGTCATCGACGACGAGGAGTACTGCGTCAAGCCCATGAACTGCCCGGGCGGCGTGCTCGTCTACGCCTCCAAGCCGCACTCCTACCGTGAGCTGCCCATCCGCGCCGGCGAGATCGGCCTGGTGCACCGCCACGAGATGCGCGGCGCCCTGCACGGTCTCTTCCGCGTGCGCTGCTTCAACCAGGACGACGCGCACCTCTTTGTGCGCCCCGACCAGCTGACCGACGAGATCGTGGGCGTCGTGAACCTCATCGACTCGGTGTACCAGAAGTTCGGCTTCAAGTACCACGTCGAGCTCTCCACCCGTCCCGAGGACTCCATGGGCTCCGACGAGGACTGGGCGCGGGCCGAGGAGGGCTTGAAGACCGCCCTCACCCAGCTTGGCATGGACTACGAGGTCAACGAGGGCGACGGCGCCTTCTACGGTCCTAAGATCGACTTCCACCTGGAGGATTCCCTGGGCCGCACCTGGCAGTGCGGCACCGTCCAGCTGGACTTCCAGATGCCCTTGAACTTCGACCTCGAGTACACCGACGCCGACGGCACCAAGAAGCGCCCCATCATGCTTCACCGCGTGTGCTTTGGCTCCATCGAGCGCTTTATCGGCATCTTGATCGAGCACTTTGCCGGCAAGTTCCCCACGTGGTTGGCCCCCGTGCAGGTGGACGTCCTTCCCGTGTCTGAGAAGAGCCGCGACTATGCCCGCTCGGTTGCCGAGAAGCTCGATGCCGCCGGCATCCGCGTGAAGCTCGACGACCGCGACGAGAAGATCGGCTACAAGATCCGCGAGGCCCGCGCCGTCGACCGCGTTCCTTACATGCTCATCTTGGGCGAGAAGGAAGTCGAGGCCGGCAACATCTCGGTTCGCGACCGCTCCAACGAGACCGTCCAGCGCAGCCTTGACGAGTTCATCGCCAGCGTCACCGCCCAGATCGCCGAGCGCGCGTAGCCTTGGCACTGGAACTCAAACAGACCGATGCGGAGAGCCCCGACCTTGGGGCTCTCCTTTTGCTACAGGGCAAGATGTCGGCGGGGGAGTGGAGATTTGCCTCCGACGCGGCGCAGGTCCTCGCCTGTTATCTGCGCTGCCACCCGGCGGTGCGCGAGGTGCGCTACCCGGGTCTCACCTGCGATGCCGCCTACCGCGAGGCGTCCTCGACCCTGCGTGGCGGCTTTGGTCCAGAGGTGCTGGTTCTTCTCGCCGACGGCAACTGGTACAGTTTGGTCGCTGACGAGAAAATACCTGCATACGACCTTGTTTTGCAGGCCGAAGGTCTTCTCGCCTACCAGTTTTAAGACCAGTTAATCGTTAACTGGTTCCTTACTTTGCCCTGATTTTCGCGGCAACTGGCATTTTTTGACCGTAATTCATAATACCAGCTGTCATAAGTGGTATTAATTTCCCTGATTTTCTTGCGCGACGCATGCTATACTCTGTGTCGTTGTCATATGCGAGTCCGTGTTGCACGACCGAAGCCACCTGTAGGGGGATGGCGCGGCCTAGATGAATTGGAGGTACGCATGGCAAAGAAAGCCCAGAACACCACCATCGACACCGTAGAGGCTCTTGAAGAGCGCTTGAAGGAGATGCGCGCCGCTCAGGCGGAGTTCGCCACCTTCTCGCAGGAGCAGGTCGACAAGATCTTCTACGAGGCCGCGATGGCTGCCAACAAGCAGCGCATCCCGCTGGCCAAGATGGCCGTCGAGGAGACGGGCATGGGCGTGGTCGAGGACAAGGTCATCAAGAACCACTACGCCGCCGAGTACATCTACAACAAGTACAAGGACATGAAGACCTGCGGCGTCGTCGAGGACGACCCGGCCTTTGGCTACAAGAAGGTCGCCGAGCCCATGGGCATCGTGGCTGCGGTCATCCCCACCACCAACCCCACCTCCACCGCCATCTTCAAGTGCCTCATCGCGCTTAAGACCCGCAACGCCATCCTCATCTCGCCGCACCCCCGCGCCAAGCAGTGCACCGCCGAGGCCGCCCGCATCGTGCGCGAGGCCGCAGAGGCCGCCGGTTGCCCCAAGGGCATCATCGACTGGATCGACGTTCCCTCCCTTGAGCTCACCAACACCCTGATGCGCGACGCCGACATCATCCTGGCCACCGGTGGCCCGGGCATGGTCAACGCCGCCTACAGCTCCGGCACCCCTGCCCTGGGCGTCGGCCCCGGCAACACCCCGGTTATCATCGACTCCACCGCCGACATCAAGCTCGCGGTCAACTCGATCATCCACTCCAAGACCTTCGACAACGGCATGATCTGCGCCTCCGAGCAGTCCGTGACCGTGCTCGAGGACGTCTACGACGCCGTCAAGGCCGAGTTCAAGGCCCGCGGCTGCTACTTCCTGAAGGGCGCCGAGCTCGACAAGGTCCGCGAGACCGTCATCATCAACGGCTCCGTCAACGCCAAGATCGTTGGCCAGTCCGCCTACACCATCGCCCAGATCGCCGGCGTCGAGGTGCCTAAGTCCACCAAGGTCCTTATCGGCGAGGCCACCTCGGTCGAGCCCTCCGAGGCCATGGCGCACGAGAAGCTCTCCCCGGTCCTCGGCATGTACAAGGCCAAGACCTTCGACGAGGCCCTCGCCAAGGCCGAGCGCCTGGTCGCCGACGGCGGCTACGGCCACACCTCCTCCCTCTACGTCAACGTCAACGAGAAGGAGAAGATCCAGAAGCACTACGAGGCCATGAAGACCTGCCGTGTTCTGATCAACACCCCCTCCTCGCAGGGCGGCATCGGCGACCTCTACAACTTCAAGATGGCTCCCTCCCTCACCCTGGGCTGCGGCTCCTGGGGCGGCAACTCCGTCTCGGGCAACGTCGGTCCCCAGCACCTGCTCAACTACAAGTCCGTTGCAGAGAGGCGTGAGAACATGCTTTGGTTCCGTACCCCCGAGAAGATCTTCTTCAAGAAGGGCTGCATGCCTGTGGCCCTCAAGGAGCTTGGCGAGGTCTACGGCAAGAAGCGCGCCTTCATCGTGACCGACTCCTTCCTCTACACCTCCGGCTTCACCAAGAAGATCGAGGCCTCCCTCGACGAGCAGGGCATCGTCCACACCTCCTTCTGGTCCATCTCGCCCGACCCCAAGCTGCAGGACTGCCTGAAGGGCCTCGAGCAGCTTCGCGCCTTCGAGCCCGACTGCATCATCGCCATCGGCGGCGGTTCGGCCATGGACGCCGGCAAGATCATGTGGACCATGTACGAGCACCCCGAGGAGAAGTTTGAGGATATGGCCATGGACTTCATGGATATCCGCAAGCGTGTCTACACCTATCCTCAGAGCGGCGTGAAGGCCTTCTTCGTGGCCATCCCCACCTCCTCCGGCACCGGCTCCGAGGTCACCCCGTTCTCCATCATCACCGACGCCGAGACCGGCACCAAGTGGCCTCTTGCCGACTACCAGCTCATGCCCAACATGGCCATCGTCGACACCGACAACATGATGACCCAGCCCAAGGGCCTGACTTCCGCCTCCGGCGTCGACGTCCTTACCCACGCCCTCGAGGCCTACGTCTCGGTCATGGCCTCCGACTACACCGACGGCCTCGCGCTCCGCGCCATGAAGCTCGTCTTCGAGTACCTGCCGCGCGCCTACGACAACCCCAACGACGTCGAGGCCCGCGACCACATGGCCAACGCCTCCTGCATGGCCGGCATCGCCTTCGCCAACGCCTTCCTGGGCGTCAACCACTCCATGGCCCACAAGCTTGGTGCCTACCACCACATTCCCCACGGCTGGGCCAACGCCGTCATCCTCACCCGCGTCATGCGCTACAACGCGGCCGAGCGTCCCGCCAAGATGGGCACCTTCCCGCAGTACGACCACCCCAAGACCCTGGGTCGCTACGTCGAGTGCGCCAAGTTCTGCGGCGTGACCGGCAAGACCGACCAGGAGATCTTCGACAAGTTCGTCGCTAAGATCGAGGAGCTCAAGGAGCACGTGGGCGTCAAGAAGACCATCGCCGACTTTGGCGTCGACGAGAAGTACTTCCTCGACACCCTGGACGAGATGTCCGAGAACGCCTTCAACGACCAGTGCACCGGCGCCAACCCGCGCTACCCGCTGATCTCTGAGATCAAGGGTCTGTACATGGACGCCTACTACGGCCGCGAGGCCACCTCTTACGAGGACTAGGATCTTGAGCTTTAGGACAAAATAGTCCGTTCGAAGCCGGGACGCGCACGTTCGCCGTCCCGGCTTCTTTGTTTGTCTCGGCAATAACTAAAATCGTTCATATGGATCGCCAATTAAGGAGGCACGTACCATGGAACTTTCAGCTGAGAAAACCGTGATCGTCGAGCGCAAGGGCAAGGTCGTCTACCAGGACGGCGCTAAGCTCGTCAAGGCCTTTGCGCCCGAGAAGCCCGCTTCCGACGTCTTCAACGAGGCCGTCAACCTTGCCCGCGTGGCCGAGGCCGGCGTTGCGGTGCCCAAAGTCCTGGAGGTCTCCCAGACCGCCGACGGTGGCTGGGCGCTTGCCACCGAGTATGTCCCCGGCACCACTTGCCGTCAGCTCATGGACGAGGCCGACGAGGCCGGCAAGGCCGATATCCTCGAGAAGTTCGTCACGCTGCAGGTCAAGGTCCAAAACACCAAGGCTCCCGACCTTCTCAACTCCCAGCGCGCCAAGTTCAAGAACATGATCGCCAAGGTCACCGACATCGACCCCACGCAGCGCTACGACCTTGAGATGCGCGCCGACCGCATGCGCGGCCACAAGTACATCTGCCACGGCGACTTCAACCCCTCCAACGTCATCATCGGTGAGGACGGCGAGGCCTATGTGTGCGACTGGGCCCACGTCACCCGCGGCCTTCCCGAGGCCGACGCCGCTATGACCTACATCCTTTTCAAGATGTACCACGCCGACCAGGCAGAGGCCTATCTCGATCTCTACTCCAAGAAGGCCGACATGCCCAAGCAGAAGATCATGTACTGGGTGCCCGTCGTGGCCGCCGCCGAGCTTGCCCGCGGCCGCAAGGACAGCGAGGAGATGCTTAAGAGCTTCGTCGACGCCGCCAACGATTACGAATAAGCTGTAATTAGCCTGATATCCGCAAGCCCCGGCCCTTTGAACATGGTAGTGTTCAGAGGGCCGTTTCTTTTGTCTTAGGAGATACTTGATGCCTCGTCGTTCTTCCCGCGCGTTTCTCGCCGTCTTTTTTGCTTTGGTGCTTTGCCTGGGCCTTGGTGCCTGCAAGGACCAGTCCGTGGCCGCAAACGAGGCCGTGGAGGCCGTCATGGCCGGCTACACGGTGTCGAGCGGAGAAGAGAACAGCGACGACGCCGACTCCAAGAAAGACGAGATTGAGCCGGTTGCCCCCAACTACGGAGACGACGCCACGGCCTCTATCCTGGGGAGCCTGGACGTCAACATGGACGACTTCCACACCCATGCCTTTAACCGCTATAGCTACGAGGTCGGCGACGTGACGATGTCCGAGGACAAGAAGTCCGCCGAGGTCGCGGTGACGATCACCAACGTGAGCCTTCTGGGCGCGGCCAACAACGCCGCGGCAGACTTCGCTACCTACGCCGAGAGCGACGAGTACCAGACCGCCTACGCCGAGGGCGGACGTACCCCGCTGTTTGCCAAGTTGGTCGAGTACCTGTACCAGCACCTGGACAACGACGAGCTGGTGACCTCGAGCGTTACCGTCACGGTGACCAAGGACGACTCGGGCAACTGGTCGTTTGACCCTGCGGGCAACGAGGCGTTCTACAACGCGCTCTACGGCGGGTCCAACGTGCTGGGCGGGTTGGCTAACTCGCTGCAGTAAGGGGAACGTGGTCCGGCGCTGAGCGCTTTCCGCCTTTGTTTCTGTGCTCAAACAGTCCTGATTCGCACGAAGGCCACATTAAGTGGCCTTCGGCTCATGCGGAACTGCGCCATAAACAAAGGCGGAAATCACTCAGCGCAGAGCATCTGGGGCTGTGACGTGAGGCTTCTCTAGGCGAGGAGCTTCTGCAACGTCTCGTGGATCTTGGCGGGCTCCAGGGGTTTGA
>CAVKOL010000039.1:446-16634 GCA_963658035.1 Bacteroidaceae bacterium | reverse complement strand
GGGTAGCGGCGCTCGCGGGCCTTCTCGATGAAGTAGCGCAGCATGACCTCGGTGACGTCGAAGTCGGCGATGACGCCGTCCTTCAAGGGGCGCTCGGCGATGATGGAGCCGGGGGTGCGGCCGATCATGCGCTTTGCGTCGGCGCCGACGGCCAAGACCCTGCTCTCGCTTTTGTCGATGGCGACGACGGAGGGCTCGTTGATCACGATGCCCTCGCCGCGCACGGCGACCAAGGTGTTGGCGGTGCCAAGGTCAATGGCCAGGTCTCCGCCGTACTCGCCAAATAATGTGTCGAGAAAAGACATGGGTGGTTAAAGTCCCTTACTCGTTGGAGGATTGCGAAGTGTAGGTGGTGTCGAGCGAGACGAGCTTCCAGGAGATGCCGTCGCGGACCATCTTGATGGTGTAGTCCTGCTCGCCGCCCTGAGAGAGCTTGGCGGTGACGTAGACGGTGGACTCGGTCATGGAGCGGTCGATGCCCTTGACCTCGGGCGTGGAGCCCTTGACCAAAGAGTCGCTCATGCTCTGGAGCTGGTTGGTGGCAGAGCTCGAGACGTACTGGGCGATGTCGCCGCCGTTGTTGGCCGTCTCGAAGACGCTCTCGACCACGGACTCCTGGGTAGGCCAGCCATAGCCCTGGGTGTAGGCGAAGATGCCCGCGCCCACGCAGGCGATGAGAAGAATCAAGATGACGATGAAGACCTTAAGGCCGGTGTGGCGGTGCTTGCGCTTGACCTTGCGGTCCTTGCGGTCCTGCGCCACGAGGTCGGCCTCGGTGACCGAGAAAAAGCCGGTGTCCTCGGCGGAAGGAATGAGCTCGCCGGAAGCGCCGGTGGGGTCAAGCGGGTCGGAGAAGCCGTTGCCGTAGCCGGCGGCCTCGAGGAAGGCGTCGGTCTCGGACGGGCGCTTGGACGAGACGGCGGCCAAGGCACGGCGGGCCGCGTCATAGGAGGCCTGGGCCTCGGGAGAGAGCCTAAAGGCAGGGTCCGACGTGGCGTGGGCAAAGGCGTCCACGGCCTCGGACATGCGGTTGGCAGCGACGTAGGCCATAGCAAGGTCGCTGTAGATCTGCGCCTGGCTCTCGAGCGGCGTGGTGAAGTCGAGGGCGGTGCGGTAGGCCTCGATGGCGTCGACCGAGCGGCCCAGGCGCATGAAGCAGCTGCCCAGGCTGGAAAGGGCGCCCGCGGGAGACGGGTTGGACTCGTCGATGGCCGCGCTGCGGTAGGCGGTGCCGGCGTTGCGCACGTCGCCGATCTTCTCGTATGCGCTGCCCAGGGCAAGGTAGGCCTTGTAGGGCGTGGCGTAAGAACTGTCCTGGACGGCCTCGGTCAAGGCGACGATGGCGTCGTTGGTCATGCCGGCGGCGAGAAGGGCGCGGCCGCGGTTGCAGCTCAGGGCGCCGCGCTTGCCGTAGGAGGCGTCCGCGAGGGCCGACTGGTAGGCGACCGCCGCGTTGGCGAACTGGCCGAGCTTCATGTAGGCGTTGCCGATGAGGTGGTCGACGGCGCCCGCGGCCTCACCGGGCTGCTTGGCGGCGGTGAGCTGGGTGACGGCGCCAAACCAGTCGCCCGACTGGTAGGCAGCCTTGCCGGATTCAAATGCCTGCTGGTTCACGGTACCCTCCAAATCAAGGGCAGGCGCGCGCTATGCGCCCGCGTGCTCGATGCGAACAGAATTGATGACGTCGCCCGCGCGAAGCTGGGAGATGACGTCCATGCCTTCCAAGGTGGTGCCAAAGACGGTGTAGCCCGAGTCGAGGCTGTGCTGGGGGCCAAGGCAGAAGTAGAACTGCGAGCCCGCGGAGTTGGGATCCATGGAGCGGGCCATGGCCAGAGCGCCGTCGACGTGGGAGTTGTTGGGGTTGGTCGAGAACTCCTCTTTGATGCGGTAGCCGGGGCCGCCGGTGCCGGGACGGCCGTAGGGGCCGGGACGGCCGGCAGCGACCTCCTGGGAGGTCATCTCGCGCGTGTTGGGGCAGCCGCCCTGGATGACGAAGCCGGGAACGTAGCGGTGGAACTTGAGGTCGTCGTAGAAACCGGAGCCGGCTAGCTCGCAGAAGTTGGCGACGTGCACGGGGGCGCCCGCGCCGTCGAGCTTCACGCGAATGGTGCCGCAAGAGGTGTCGAAGACGGCGATCTCGTCGCCGGCGACCTGGTAATCAGGAGTGTAAAGCGGATCTGCGATGAAACCCATATCCCCTCCAAAGTCAAAGTATCGAATGAGCGCTTGGCTCTTATAACCAAATAATTCTAACAGCACTTGGCCCGTTTCACATAATCGGCAGCGCGAACGGGCGGCTATTCGGACTTCACGGGCTTCCAGTTCTCGTAGTTCTCCTCGAACAGGACCTGGTAAGAGCTCTTGGTCGAGGTCTCGTAGGTCTTGGTGACGGGGTACTCGATGCTCGAGGCGTCGGCCGCCGGGTCGGATGAGGCAACCGACAGCGCCCAGGCCTCGGTCAAGGAGTCGCAGCGGTTGCGCAGCCAGTTGCCCAAGGTCGTGAGGTTAGAGAGCGTCTCGCTGTAGGCGCCCGCGCCGCTGTCCAGGCCCGACAAGGACGAGATGAGGTTGGAGACCTCGATCGAGATGGCGTACAGGTCGCTTTGGCCCTGCTGCCTGGCCGACAAATCGCTCGAGATGCCGATGGAGAAAAGCGACGCCTCGTTGTTGTTGACCTGGTTGGCAAGCTCGCCTAGGCGGTTGTAGTCGGTCTCGATGGTCGAGTAGAGCGTGTCGGCGGCGGAGGTCGCCTTGACGCCGTCTTGGCCCGAGAGGGACTCGACGTTGCCCGGGGAACCGGCGGTCGAGGTGTCGATGGGCGTCGTCGCGCGCGAGCTGGTGTTGTTGGGGTCCCAGGGGTGCGTGACGATCAAGGCCAGGGCGCTCACGACCAAAACGGCAAAGACGCCCGCGAAGGCGAGGTCCTTGATCTTGGGCATCTTGTCGTGGCGCATCGAGGCCGAGGGGGCATCGGGGCCGGCAGCGGGGATGGCGCTTTCGATGGAGGGCTCGTCGGCCGCGGGGCGGGCGGCCTCGCGCTCCTGCAGCGCGTCGAGCGACGGCACGGTGGGGACGCCGATCTGCGAGGTGGCGTTGACGTCCACGACGCTCGGGAGCTTGAGGTCGCGGATGGACCTCTGCTGCGGCTCGTCGTCGCCCGCGTCGACCATGGTGAGGCACTTGGGGCAGACCTTGGCCCCGGCAGGCACCAAGGCGCCGCAGTTGGGGCACCAGTTGATGTCCTGGAGATTGATGACCTGGGTAAGGCCGGGCTGAGAAGAGCAGACGGGGCACTCGACCGACCCGTCGGGAATCTGCGAATGACAGTTAGGGCAAATCACAAAAAAGAGCACCTTTCAAGGTTGTTTAGTCGACACTCTTTTACTCTTTGGCAAGCTGGTTTACACGGCCCGCCGCGATAAAGCTCACAAACATTCATAAGCTTAAGCACGTCTTAAAGCAGGAGCGGGCGGCTTATCTCGCCTTCCTCTTTCCAAAGAAGGTGTCGTAGGTGGCGGGTTTTCCCTCGATCCTCTCGGCAAGGCCGATCAAGAATCTGTTGTTGTCCTGGGCCTTCTCGAACTGGACAGAGAAGCGCTCGAACAAAAGGCAGGCCAAGACGCAAAAGACGACCGTTGCCACAGAGACGTCCAAAGGAAGGGCCGCCACCGAGAAGAAATCCCCAAAGAGCGTGCAGGCAAGGATCGCCAACAGGGCCATGGCGGCGAGAAGGGCGCGGCGAAGCAGCGTCGGCGGCTCGGAGATGCGCTTAATCAGGGCCAGGCCCACCACAATCGTGATGATCATGCAGACGGTCGAGATCTCGTTGAACGAGTGCGACATAAAGCGGCCGAGGGAGAGCTCAAGGAACAAGAAGCAGACGATCGCCCCCGAGGCCGGCAGCGAGCGCGAGAGCACGTTGGCCAAGAAGTTGCCGCGGACCCGCTCGTGGTTGGGCTCAAGCGCCAGGACAAACGACGGCACGCCGATGACCACCGTCGAGATGAGCGACATCTGGATGGGGATAAAGGGGTACGGCGGGATGAAGATGCAGATAAGGGCAAGCACTGCGGTGAAGACGGTCTTCACCAAGAACAGCGAGGCGGATCTTTGCAGGTTGTTGATGGAGCGCCTGCCCTCGGCCACGACCTCGGGCATGTGCGCGAAGTCGTTGTCGGCCAGCACGATCTCCGAGACGTTTCTCGCGGCAGCAGAGCCCGAGGCCATCGAGATCGAGCAATCGGCCTCGCGTAGGGCAAGCACGTCGTTCACGCCGTCGCCGGTCATGGCGACGGTGCGGCCGCGGCGGTGCAGGGCCTCCACCAGCTCGCGCTTTTGCTGGGGCGTGACGCGGCCAAAGACGCGGGCGGTATCGACCGCGGCGTCGAGCTTCTCGGGCGTGTCCAGGGTCGAGGCGTCGACGTACTTCTCGGCATCGGGAACACCTGCGATCTGGGCGATGGCAGATACCGTGCGGGGGTCGTCGCCCGAGATGACGCGCAGCTCGACGCCCTGCTCGATGAAGTAGGACATCGTGGTGGGGGCGCTGTCGCGGACCTTGTCGCGAATGCCCAGGCAACCCAAGAGGCGAAGGCCGCCCTGGAGATTGCCCTCGGCGTCGAAGCCGTCGCAGGAGCACACGACCATACGGCGCTCGATGCCGGCGAAATCGGCGCAGAGCTTATCGGCAACTACTTGGTCCTCGGCCCCCAGGATAAACTGCGCGGCACCCATGACCAGGCCTTCGTTTGACTCAAGCACGCAGCCCGAGTACTTCTTGGCAGACGAGAAGGCGATCACGCGGGCGACCTTGGCCTCGCTCGCTCCCCTGCCCTCGCCATAGGCGAGAAGGGCCTTGGCCGTGTCGTTCATGTCCTTGTCGTTGGCGCGCGCGATGGCGTAGAAGGCGTCCACGACCTGGTCCTCGTTGACGCCGGGGGCCGCGGCAACATGGGCCACCTCCATCTCGCCCGAGGTGATGGTGCCCGTCTTGTCAAGGCACAGGGTGTCCACGCGCGCCAGGGTCTCGATGCAGTAGCTCTGCTGCACAAGCACGCCGCGACGGCCCAGGCGGGTCGTGGCGATGGCCAGAACCGTCGAGGTCAAAAGCACCAGGCCCTGGGGAATCATGCCAAGGACGGCACCGGTGGAAGAAAGGATCGCCGACTCAAGCGAAGACCCCTCGCGAAACACAGTGCGCACAAAAAGACCCAGGCCAAGCGGCACCAGCATGAAGGTGCCCAGGCGAATGATCGCCTTCAAGGTCGAGAGTATCTCGGACTTGACCTCCTTGACGTACTTGGCCTCGGCGTTGATCTTGGCGGCAAAGCCGTCGCGGCCCACCTTGGTGACACGGGCCACCAAAGAGCCCGACTCGATGAAGCTGCCGGAGAAAAGCTCGTCTCCGCACTTCTTGGCGATGGGCACCGACTCGCCCGTAAGCAGGGACTCGTCGGCGTAGCTGTTGCCCGAAAGGCACACGCAGTCGGCGGGCACCTGGTCGCCGTGCGAGAGGCGCACGACGTCGTCCAAGACAAGGTCGGTGGGGGCGACGCTCGTCTCTGCCCCGTCGCGGATGACCACGACCTCCTTTTGGGTCATGATCGTGAGCTTGTCGACCATCTTCTTGGCGCGGATCTCTTGGAAGACGCCGATGAAGAGATTGGCAAAGACGATGGTTAGGAAAAGCATGTTGCGGTACTGGCCCGTGAAGAAGATGAGAAGGGCCATGCAGAGGTTGACCGCGTTGAAGAGGGTGCAGGCGTGCGTGGCAAAGATCTGGCCCACCGACTTGGTCTTGACGTCGGTGTTTGCGTTGGTGCGCCCGTCGGCCACGCGCTCGGCGACCTCGGCGGCGGTAAGGCCCGTGACAGACGTGCTGGTATCGGCACTAGACACGCGAAACTCCTTATATAAGAGAAGGGACCCATGCAAGACGGGTCCCCATACATATAGAAGTGGTGCGCCCAGGGGGTTTCGAACCCACGACCTTTCGCTCCGGAGGCGAACGCTCTAATCCACTGAGCTATGGGCGCAAATAGCCAAGTCATTGTAGCCGATGTTTCGAATCTTGTTACCAACGTTGCACATACACACGGATATAAGACAAATCGACAACATGTTCGTGCTACCATCGCAAAGCTAACCTCACGAGATACGGAGCGCACATGATCGCAGTCGTTAACGATAAGGCCACAAAAGAGCAGCTCAACCAGTTTGTCGACTGGATCGAGGCCCGCGGTTTCAAGACCAATGTATCGCAAGGAGACAACGAGACCATCGTCGGCATCATCGGCGACACCACCCAGATCGACCCCTTTTTGCTCGAGAGCATGGACATCATCGAGCGCGTCCAGCGCGTGAGCGAGCCCTTCAAGAAGGCAAACCGCAAGTTCCACCCCGAGGACTCCGTCGTCGACTGCGGCCACGGCGTGCTGGTGGGCGGCGGTAACTTCCAGGTCATCGCGGGCCCCTGCTCGGTCGAGGGCGAGAATCTCCGCACCATCGCGCAGGCCGTCAAACAGGCAGGCGCCACGATGCTTCGCGGCGGCGCCTTCAAGCCGCGCACTTCTCCGTACGCCTTCCAGGGTATGGGCGAGAAGGGCCTGGACCTGTTGATGGACGTCGCGGGCGAGCTCGACATGCCCGTCGTGACCGAGGTCATGGACGTGCGCGACATCCAGATGTTTGTGGACAAGGGCGTCGACGTCTTTCAGGTGGGGGCGAGAAACGCCCAGAACTTCACCCTCTTGAAGGAGCTGGGCAAGACCGATGTGCCCGTCCTTCTCAAGCGCGGCATGTCCGAGACCGTCGACGAGCTGCTGATGGGCGCCGAGTACATCATGAGCGAGGGCAACGAGAAGGTCATCTTGTGCGAGCGCGGCATCCGCACCTTCGAGACCCGCACCCGCAACACCTTTGACGTGAACGCCATCCCGGTGCTGCACCACTTGACGCACCTGCCCGTGATCGGCGACCCGTCGCACTCCACGGGCTACACCCGCTACGTCAAGTCGGCCGCGTACGCCGCCTGCGCCGCGGGCGCCGACGGCCTTGAGATCGAGGTCCACGACTGCCCGTCGAAGGCCTGGTCGGACGGCGCGCAGGCCCTGACCCCCGAGATGTTCGCGGACGTCATGAAGCGCCTGTCCCTTATCCGCGAGGCCGTGACGGCCGACATCAAGGAGGCCTAAGCGGTGGCCGAGAAAAACGAAGAGCAGGTCACGTCCTTTGTGCCGGGGCGCATCGGCGTCGTTGGCCTGGGGCTTATGGGCGGCTCGTTTGCCCGCGCCTTTCGCGCGGCCGACGTGGACGTCTATGCCTGGAACCGCACCCGCAGCACCCTTGAGCTGGCCATGATCGAGACCGTTCGCGGCGAGCTCAACGACGAGACCGTCCCCACCTGCGAGCTGATCATCCTGGCCGGCTACCCGCAGGCCACCGTCGATTGGCTGGGCGAGATGGCCGACCTCATCGCGCCGGGCGCGATCGTCATCGACACCGTGGGCGTCAAGCGCAAGATCTGCCGCGAGTGCGAGGCCATCGCGCAGGGCCACGACTGGACCTTTGTTGGCTGCCACCCCATGGCGGGCACCCAGTACTCGGGCTTCGCGCACTCCCGCGCCACTATGTTCAAGGGCGCCCCCATGGTTGTCGTGCCGCCCAGCCACATGGACGACTTTGAGCGCGTGGCCATCCTCGAGCGCCTCAAGAAGCTGCTGGCACCTTGCCAGTTTGGCAGCTTCACCCTGGCCACGGCCTCGGTCCACGACCGCATGATCGCCTACACCTCGCAGCTTTGCCACGTGGTCTCGAACGCCTTCATCAAAAGCCCCACGTCGCGCGACCACCGCGGCTTCTCGGCGGGCAGCTACCGCGACCTCACGCGCGTCGCGCACCTAAACGCCCCCATGTGGACCGAGCTTTTCTTGGACAACGCAGATTACCTGTCGAGCGAGCTTGGCCTCATCATCGACAATCTCCAGGCATACAAGGACGCCTTGGACGCCGGCGACGCGGCGGAGCTCGAGAGGCTCCTTGCCGAGGGCGACAAGATCAAGCGAGAGATCGAGGGACGATGAGCAGCCAGACCATTGTGAGCGTGACCACCCCGTCCAAGTCCTACGACGTGCATGTTGGCCTGGGGCTTCTCGACGAGGTCGGCACCATTGTGGCCGGCTGCGTGAAGGCCAGCCGCGCCTGCATCATCTCTGAGACAAACGTGGCGCCCCTCTACGCATCGCGCGTCGAGGCGTCGCTTAAGGCCGCTGGATTCGATGTCGTGACGCTGGTCTTCGAGGCCGGCGAGCAGTCCAAGAACCTCACTACCCTGGGCACCTTGCTCGAGGGCATGGCCGAGGCGGGCCTTGACCGCGACAGCGTGGTCGTGGCACTGGGCGGCGGAGTCACCGGCGACATCGCGGGCCTGGCCGCCGCAATGTACCAACGCGGCATCGCCGTCGTGCAGGTGCCCACCTCGCTTCTTGCCATGGTGGACTCGAGCGTGGGCGGCAAGGTGGCCGTCGACCTTACCCACGGCAAGAACCTCGCCGGCTTCTTTTGGCAGCCCAGCGCCGTCATCGCCGACGTCGAGTGCCTGCGAACCATCGACGCCGAGAAGTTCCGCGACTCCATCGGCGAGGTCGTGAAGCACGCCGTTTTGGCAGACCCCGCGATGCTCGACGACCTTCTCGCCAACCCCTTGAGCGAGCCGGGTTATCCCTACGAGAAGCTCGCCAAGGTCGTTGCCAAAAACGTTGCCATCAAGCGCGATGTGGTGAACGCCGACGAGACCGAGCACGGGGTGCGCCAGACCTTGAACTTAGGCCACACCATCGGCCACGGTATCGAGGCCGCGAGCAACTTCGAGCTGGGCCACGGCTCTTGCGTGGCCGCGGGCCTTTGCTGCATCGCCCGCGCGAGCGTGGCCAAGGGCTGGTGCGACCAGAAGACCTGCGACGCCATCGTCGATGCCATGGCCGCACAGGGGCTTCCCACCGACACCCAGCTTGACCACGAGGTCCTCTTCACCTACATGACGCATGACAAGAAGCGCCACGGCAACACCATGAACGTCGTCGTGCCCACCCGCATAGGCCAGGTCACCATCAAGAAGCTGCAGCTAGACGAGCTGCGCGAGCTTCTTGACCTGGGCTGCGGGACCAAGGCTGAAAGGCACTGAGTTGAACCAAAAGATTTATCCCTCGAAGCTTACGGGCACCATCGCGATCCCGGCCTCTAAATCCGAGGCCCACCGCCTTCTTATCTGCGCCGCCTTTGCCGACGCCCCCACAAGCGTCGAGTGCAACGCCACCTCCCAAGACATCGAGGCCACCGTTTCTTGCCTGCAAGCTTTGGGCGCCCGCGTCGAGAAGACCGAGACCGGCTTTGAGGTCACGCCCGTGGCCGCGCCCGCACAGTCGGCCCTGCTTGACTGCGGAGAGTCCGGCTCTACCCTGCGCTTCATGCTTCCCGTGGTCGCGGCCCTGGGCTGCGAGGCGAGCCTCACCGGCCACGGCCGCCTGCCCGAGCGCCCGCTCTCCCCTCTTTACGAGGAGCTTTGCGCACACGGAGCCGACCTTGGCCCCCAGGGCCAGATACCCCTGCACGTGGGCGGCAAGATCTGCGGCCGCAACTACAAGATCGCTGGCAACGTGAGCTCGCAGTACGTGACCGGGCTTCTTTTGGCCGCTCCCCTGATGGGCGGCCTTGAGCTTTTTGTCACCGAGCCCATCGAGTCGATGCCCTACATCGACATCACTATCGAGGTCATGAGGCTCTTTGGCGTCGAGGTCGGTCGCCGCAAGGTCGCAGACGGCGCCGAGAAGGGCCTTCTCCTTACCGTAGCGGCAGGCGCCGCCTACAAGACGCCCGGCAAGGTCACCGTCGGCGGCGACTGGTCGAACTCGGCCTTTTGGCTGGCAGCCGGCGCCTTGAGCGAAGAGGGCCTCTCGGTGAGCGGACTCGACTTCCACTCAGCCCAGGGCGACAAGGCTATCCTGGGCGCGCTGGCCCTTTTGGGCGCGCGTGTCTCGCGCTTCCCCGACCACGTGTGCGTGAGCCGCGACAACCTGCACGGCTGCGTGCTTGACGTCAGCAGCTGCCCAGACCTCGTGCCGCCGCTGGCCGCCGTGGCCTGCATGGCCAAGGGCACGACCAAGATCGTGGGCGCGGCTCGCCTCAAGATCAAAGAGTCCGACCGCCTGCAAACCGTCTCGGCCGCGATCAATGCTTTGGGCGGAAACGTCACGATCACCAATGACGGCCTGGTCATCGATGGTGTCGACGCCTTGTGCGGAGGCACGGCCGATGCCGCCAACGACCACCGCATCGCCATGATGTCGGCCGTCCTGGCAACGTATGCCGCCGGCCCCTCGACCGTCATGGGCGCCGAGTGCGTGGCCAAGTCCTACCCCGCTTTCTTTGAGGACCTGGCCCAGCTGGGCGGCTCCTGCGAAAGGGAGAACTAACATGCCCTCCACCATTGGCAACACGCTTAAAGCAACCATCTTTGGCCAGTCGCACTCCGCCGCCGTGGGCTGCGTGGTCGAGGGCCTGCCCTCGGGCCTGGCCGTTGACCTGGATCGACTTCAAGCCTTTCTCGACCGCCGCGCCCCCGGCAACGCCGCCTGGACCACACCCAGAAAAGAAGCCGACGCGGTGCGCGTGCTGAGCGGCCTCAACCCCGAGGGCAAGACCTGCGGGGCACCTCTTTGCGCCGTCATCGAGAACACCAACACCCGCTCGGGAGACTACGCCAACATCATGGGCGTGCCGCGCCCGGGGCACGCCGACTTCACGGCGTGGGCAAAATGGCACGGAAACCAGGACATCCCCGGCGGCGGGCACTTCTCGGGCCGTCTTACCGGCCCCTTGTGCGTGGCCGGCGGCATCGCCCTGCAGTGGCTTGAGGAGCAAGGCATCGCCATCGCGGCGCACGTTTCGCAGGTTGCGGGCGTCGACGACGAGGGCTTTTGCGTGCGCGACAACTCGCCTAAGGCAAACGAGAAGCTCTTCTCGCAGATGAAGGCGCTGGCAGACGGCCGCGACTTCCCTGCCATTGACCTCAATCGCGCAGACGCCATGATCGCAGCCATCAAGGACGCCAAGGCCCAGGCCGACTCGGTGGGCGGCGTCATCGAGTGCGTGGCCACGGGAATTCCCGCCGGCGTGGGGTCGCCTATGTTCGACGGCCTCGAGAACGTCATCGCCCGCGCGGCCTTTGGCATCCCTTCGGTCAAGGGCATCGAGTTTGGCGCTGGCTTCGAGGCGGCCCGCCTGCGCGGAAGCCAGAACAACGACGCCTACCAGGTGCGCGACGGCCGCTGCGTGCCCTTGACCAACAACGCCGGCGGCATCCTGGGCGGCATCTCGACGGGAGCGCCGCTCTACTTCAAAATCGCTCTCAAGCCCATCTCGAGCATCGGGCAAGAGCAGGACTCGGTCGACCTGTCCAACATGCAAAACGCCAAGCTCACCGTCAAGGGCCGCCACGACGCCACGGCCGTCACCCGCGCCGTGCCGGTGGCCGAGGCCGTCTGCGCGCTTGCCGTGGCCGATGCCCTTCTCAGCTGGCCTGCCGAATAAAGACCAGCTCATAGCACGTATCTCACCCGCCAAAGGAACCAAATGAGCGAACTGCCCGAACTCAGGAAAGAAATAGACCGCATCGACTCGCAGATCTTCTCGCTGTTTGCGCAGCGCGCCGAGGTGGCCTGCGCCATCGGCGACTACAAGCGCGAGAACGGCCTGGCCGTCTTTGACCCCGGCCGAGAGCGCGAGAAGATCAGCCAAGCGGGTGAGCGGGTTCCCGAGGAGCTCAAGACCTACGCGCAGGTTCTCATGCAGCTCCTCATGGAGGCCGCCAAGAGCAAGGAGGGCGTCCCCGGGGACGAGAAGCCCCGCCTGCTCAAGCAGATCGACCGCGCGCGCCAAAACACCGCGGAGTTCTTTCCCGCCGATGCCTTTGTGGCATGCCAGGGCGTCGAGGGCGCCTACTCGCAGATCGCCGCAGGCCACTTCTTCAAGCACCCCACCATTAGCTACTACCCCAGCTTCGAGGGTGTCTTTAAGGCAGTTGAGCAGGGCTTTTGTTCCTATGGCGTGCTGCCCGTGGAGAACTCGACCGCAGGCACGGTCAACAAGGTCTTCGACCTTATGATGGAGCACTCGTTCCACGTGGTGCGCACCTATCGCCAAAAGATCGACCACAACCTGCTGGCGCGCAAGGGTGCCCGCATCGACTGCGTCCGCGACGTCTACAGCCACGAGCAGGCCATCAACCAGTGCCGACACTACCTCGAGTCCCTGCCCGGCGTGCGCGTCCACGTGTGCGAGAACACCGCCATGGCCGCGCGCCTGGTGGCCGAGTCGGGCAGGCAGGACGTGGCTGCGCTCTCGTCCCGCTCGTGCGCGGACCTCTACGGCTTGGACGTGCTGGCAAGCAACGTCCAGGACCGCGACAACAACTACACGCGCTTTGCCTGCATCTCCAAGCGCCTGGAGATCTACCCCGGCGCCGACAGGACCACACTCATGCTGGTCCTCAATCACGAGCCGGGCGCCCTTTACCAGGTGCTGGCCAAGATTTATGCCCTTGACCTCAATCTCTTGAAGCTCGAAAGCCGCCCCATCCCCGAGCGCGACTTCGAGTTCATGTTCTACTTTGACATCGATTGCCCCGTGGCCGCGCCGCAGTTCGAGGCCTTGATCACGTCTTTAAGCTCTGCGTGCCAGGAGCTTCGCTACCTTGGCAGCTACACCGAAGTTATCTAAAGGAAGCGCCCCATGACGACTACAATCGACGCCCCGTACGGCCTGATCGGCAGGAAGCTCGGCCACAGCTGGTCGCCGCAGCTCCACGCAAAGATGGGGTCAGTCCCCTACCAGTTGGTGGAGCTCGAGCCCGGCGAGGTCGAGGACTTCATCTTGCACGGTGAATGGCGCGGCCTCAACGTCACCATCCCGTACAAGGCAGACGCCGCCCGTCTCGCCGACGTCAAGAGCGAGCGCGTGCAGAAGCTCGGCGCCGCGAACACCCTTGTCAAGCGAGCTGACGGCACCATCTATGCCGACAACACCGACGTCTTGGGCTTTGCTTGGATGCTCAACCGTTTTTGCGAGAAGAACTTCGGGCAGTCGGCCGCCAAGCTCTTGAGCGGCAAGAAAGCACTAGTTCTGGGCAGCGGCGGCGCCAGCAAGGCGATTGTGGCCGCCCTCGAGGACGCAGGTGCCGCGCCCCAGGTCATCTCGCGCAGCGGTAACAACAACTACGGGAATCTCCTCGAGCTCAACGACGACGCCGCGCTTGTCGTCAACACCACGCCGGTGGGAATGTACCCCAACTGCCCGGCATCTCCCCTGCCGTTTGAGACCCTGGGCGCGCTGCCCGATCTTTTGGGCGTACTTGACATCGTCTACAACCCCATGCGCACCGGCATTTGCCTTGACGCCGAGAAGCTCGGCCTGCCGTGTGAATCGGGCCTGCCCATGCTGGTGACCCAGGCCAAGTTCTCGAGCGAGGCCTTCCAGGGCAAGAAGATCGACGACGCCGTGCTTGAGGAGATCTTGTCCGAGGTTCTTCTCTCCACGCAAAACGTCGTTTTGATCGGCATGCCCGGCGCCGGGAAGACCAGCACCGGCAAGCGCCTGGCCCGCATGATGGGACGTCCCTTCATCGACATCGACGACGCCATCGCGGCCGAGTGCGGCAAGTCCGCCGCCCAGATCATCCGCGAGTCGGGCGAGGACGCCTTCCGCGCGATCGAGACCCAGGTCACCGGCTCCTACGCCGCCAAATCCGGCATGGTCATCGCCTGCGGCGGAGGCGTGGTGACGCGCGAGGAGAACTACGCGCTTCTCCACCAAAACTCGCGCATCGTGATGATCGACCGCCCCTTAGACGAGCTAAGCAGCGAAGGCCGCCCCATGTCGCAGTCGCAAGGCGTCGACAAGCTGGCCCAGGTGCGCATGCCCATCTATCGGCGCTGGGCCGACATCACCATCACCTGCACCGGCTCGGCAACCGGCGACGCCGAGCTTATCCACAAGCGGTTGACCACGTGTTAATCGTTGTCGTTTAAGCCAAAAGTTCGACCGTTCGCGGACTTAGTTGTAGGGTTTTCTTTGGCGTGACCCGCTTTTAACGAAGCGATGCGAAACTCATAAAGGTTGAAATCAAGTGAGCACTCGCTGCTTTTTAGAAGAGGGATTGACGTGAACAAGTCGATACAAATAGCAAACGACCTACTGGCAGCAGTGGGCGGAAAGTCCAACGTCACGGCCAACGACCTATGCATGACACGCCTGCGCATCTTGACCGATAACCCGTCACTGGTAGACCCCGAGCAGCTGAGCGCCACGAGCGGCGTGCTGGGCATCGTGAAGCGCGGCTCCAACGGCTTCGAGGTCGTCTTTGGCCCGGGACGCGCCGAGAGCGTCCACGACGCGCTGGTCAACCTCACCGGCATCGACTCGGAGCCAGACTCTATCGAGGGCGTGCAGAAAGACGTCGACCCCAGCATCACCGTGAGCATCAGCAAAAACCCGCTGCGCGCGGCGACTGCCAGGCAAAACGCCCAGGCTGCGGCGCAAGAGAGCGACCCCGACGACTTTGAGAGCGTGAAAAGCCTCCTGGGCCTACTCGACAAGAAGGAAGCCGAGGCCGAGAAGGACGCCCAGGTCGTCGAGGATGACGAAGCCCCCGCGGCAGACACCCGCGCGGCCAGCGTCCTGGTCATCAACGGGCCCAACATCAACATGCTTGGCATTCGCGAGCCCGCCGTCTACGGCACCGAGAATTTCCAGGCATTGCTCGACCTGTGCCACAAAAGCGCCGAGGAGGCCGGCTTTGCCAAGTGCGACTGCGTGCAGTCAAACCACGAGGGCGACTTGGTGGACGCCATCCAGGGCGCGTACCAGACCTACGACGGCATCGTGATCAACCCCGGCGCCTACACCCACACCTCGATCGCGATCCTTGACGCGGCCAAGGCCGTTGGCCTGCCGGTTGTTGAGGTCCACATCTCCAAGGTGGAGGAACGCGAGGACTTTAGGCAAGTCTCCTACATTCGCCAAGCTTGCTTCGAGACCATCACGGGCCTGGGGATCCAAGGCTACCGCAAGGCCATCCTGGACCTGGCAAAGCACATCGGGCTGTAAAGAAAATCGCAGGCGCCAAACGGCACCTGCGATTTTTTAGTTCCTGCAGTTCCAAGCGCCCGTCTCGGTGACCACGTAGTCAAGGGGCACGTCGGTTTCCTCCTGCGGAAGCCCGTTGCCACAGATTTGGCTGTTGCGGGCAAGGCCGATCTTCTCGCCGGGGTAAAACGCCAGGAAGCGGTCGTAGTAGCCGCCGCCGTAGCCAATGCGACGGCCGCGCGTGTCAAAGATGAGGCCGGGCACCAGGCAGGCGCTGCCCACCATGTCGCGCACGGTCACGGCCTTGGTGAGGCTGCGCTTGGGCTCCAAGATGTTGTGGGCGCCGGGCTCCAGGTCGTCAAAGGAAGAGAGCTCCAAAAAGGCCATCGTATGCGCCTTCTTGTCGCAGCGCGGCACGGCCACGCGCCGGCCCTCCTTAAAGAGCGACTCGATAATCGCGTGGGTGTCCACCTCAGAGCGATAAGAAACGTAGGTCAGCACCAGGTCAGCGTTTGAATACGCCTCGACCTCGCGCAAGTGCGAGAAGATCTTCTCGTCAAGGTCTTGTCGCTGTGCGGGCTCGATGCTGTCGCGTAGCTCCATGTGGTGGGTGCGTAGCGTGCCTTTGTCCATGTCGGTCCCCTGGGTGCTGGGCATCTGTCGGTCTCCTGTCGCTGATAATTTTCGGCCAACATTCTAGCAGGCTTGGGTGAAGTTGCTTTGTTGAGCGTGCGCAATTGCTCTAAGATAGAAACTTGTGTAACAAACAATCCCTTTTATGAGGAGTTATTCATGGCTAACGAAGGCAGCTACGAGGCCGCCCTGGCGCGCAGCAACGAGGTCCACGCAGACCTTAAGGTCAATCCCCAAAACTACACCATGCTCACCGGAGACCGCCCCACCGGCCGCCTTCACCTGGGTCACTACTTTGGCACCCTGGTCGACCGCGTGCGCCTGCAGGAGATGGGCGTCAAGACCAACATCATCATCGCCGACTATCAGGTCATCACCGACCGCGACACCACCCAGAACATCCAGGACAACGTCTAC
>CAVKOL010000039.1:0-402 GCA_963658035.1 Bacteroidaceae bacterium | reverse complement strand
GAACATCCAGGACAACGTCTACAACATGGTCGTCGACTATCTGGCCTGCGGTATCGACCCCGCCAAGACCATGATCTTCACCCACTCGGCCGTGCCCGAGGAAAACCAGCTCATGCTCCCCTTCCTCTCGCTGGTGACCGAGGCCGAGCTCGAGCGCAACCCCACCGTCAAGGCCGAGCAGGAGGCGAGCGGCCACGACCTCACCGGCCTTCTCCTCACCTACCCGGTGCACCAGGCCTGCGACATCTTGTTCTGCAAGGGCAACATCGTGCCCGTGGGCCGCGACCAGTTGCCCCACATCGAGGTCACCAACAAGATCGCCCGCCGCTTCAACAACCGCTACGGCAAGGTCTTCCCCGAGGTCACGGGCCTTCTCACCTCGACGCCGCTGCTGCCGGGCCT
>CAVKOL010000038.1:0-17077 GCA_963658035.1 Bacteroidaceae bacterium | reverse complement strand
CGCGCCTTCCTCGACGCCAACTTCGCCGACCCCGCCGCCGTCTGACGGCCGCGGGGCAAAGTAAATTCGAAATGCGGCGGCAGTTCCGGCTTCGGCCGAGTAGCCGCCTGCTTTGGGACGTAAAACCGCAGGTAACTCAGTGCCTAAAGCCCGGTCTACTTGCCCGCTGGCGTTACTGCCGCTGCCTTTCGAAAATAGCTTGAGAGGCGAGGCCGTTTCCCAGGGTCTCCCAGTCGATGAAAAGGTCTCCCCGCAGGTTTTCTTGGGCCTCTAACTGCCGCCTGGTTTTTGGCCGCCTTTTGAGACCTGCCTTGCGTGCGATGACGCTCATCACGGCTTCAAATGACTTTGCATCTTTTAGCTGGGCGTATGTAAGAAGAACCACTTCGTATCCCATACAAGCAAGCGCCGTTGCCCGGTCGGAGTCAGAGCTCCATGCCGTTTCGCCGTCATGGACCATTCTTCCTTGGCATTCCACAACAACACCTGCGCAGTCACCGTCGCCTTCGATGAATATATCTGCGTAGCAGCAGTCGTGCGGATATATGGTTCTCGCTTCGGGGCTAAGCGGGATGCGCCAGTTGTTTTGAATGACAAGGCCCTCGCCACCCACCGACCTCGGAAGCGAAAGCAACATGGAAGCTTGGACTTCTAGAGGGGAAGCGCAGATGCCGGTGAGGTGATTCGCCGCCCAGCGCAGGTCTTTGACCCCGTGTAACCCCGCCGCTTCCTCGCAGAAGCGCTTTAAATCGGCCAGTTCTATTAGCGGCGGCCGCATCCAAAGAGCGGCGGCTTTTCCAGAAGTGCTCACGACACGCCGCCATCCGCCATAAGCCTGCGAGTACCTGTATCCAAATGCCTCGCTGAGCTGCCACTCAAGCGTCTCGTCTGGTTTAAATACTGAGAAACTCCCGGCCATCTCGTAGAGCGCCATGAGCAGATGGTTGCGAGAAAGGTTGCCGGCCATCGTGAGAAGCGTGGCCTCGGGTGAGGTGACCTGAAGATTGTGCTCGGTGTCGCGGATAGAGCCAAAGGGCAAAGGCCTATTGACGACGCGGGTCACGTACAGCTTGTTCGCGTGGTGCTGGTTCTTGTTGTAGACCAGGCGATGAATCGGCTTCTCAAGGATTTTGCCCATGGGCGAGTTGGCCAGCTTTAAGTGGTTGGAGTCATCAAATGTGCTGGGCAGCGGCGGGTATAGCCCCAACAACTGGGGCGGAACCCGATAATAATTGAACGCGCTCGATCCACAGACAATAGTATCCACTGCGTCCCCCTGCCAGTCCGTTTGCCAATTAGGCAAAGCTCCACCTACAAACGCGAAATGCGGCGGCAGTATCGATAATGGGGGTCAGGCTGGATATGAGAAGCGACAAAATCGCAGCTATCGATAATGCGTAGACCTTGTATACCCAGTTAAGGGCGATACCGCCGCCGCATTTCGAAAATAGGTTGGATTGGGAGGAGGAAAATTACCGGCCAAAGAGGGACTTGAGGGCGGATAGGGGGCTGTGGGCCGCCCCGGCCCCGGCGCCGGCAGGCGCCGGGGCGGCCTCGTTGACGGACTCAAGCTTCTCGCGGCCAAGGTGGTCACGGCACAGGCGAATAACCTCGACGCCGTCGTTGGGGACAAGGGTCGTGACCTGCCCATCTTGCGTGTGGACATCCAGTGTGCGCACCTCGCCGCGAAAGATGTCGACGCGCACCAGCTCGATGTCGTCCCAGGCAAGGCGCACATGGCGAGAAGAATCCGTGG
Organism: Bacteroidaceae bacterium; assembly: GCA_963658035.1. GTDB lineage: Bacteria > Actinomycetota > Coriobacteriia > Coriobacteriales > Atopobiaceae > Paratractidigestivibacter. Next base: position 15,321 of record CAVKOL010000038.1, on the reverse strand, counting down.
GCACGAACTCCATCCCCGCGTCACCGCAGGCAAGAACCCCCGGCTTGGGTAAAACCGCGTTGGCCATGCAGTTGCAGGCGCACTCCAGCTCAACCGCGTTGTTCAAAGCCGCAACCGCCATGTTGCCCACCTTCCCTTACTGTCTGATGCTCGGTTTGACGCCCGTGGCCAGAAGGCTCGCGATTTCGGTCTCGGTCGCAAAGCACAAATCGCCCGCCACCGTGGCCTTATACGCCGAGGTCATCGTCGCAAAGTCGATGCAAAACTGCGGCTCCCACTTGGTGCACAGCCCGTGCACCAGCGCCGCCGAGAAAACGCTGCCGCAGCTCGACATATCGGACAAAGACACCTGCTGCGGCACAGAGAGGTACGAGTTCTCGCGCGTGATCATGCCGCCGCGAATGCGCGCGACGTCGTAGCGGTCGATCTGGCGCACCACAAAACAGCAGCTCTGCACAGGAAAATCCATCACGATCCCGCGCGCCCAGCTCTGGCAGTGGTCAAAGACCTCGCGCTCGTCCAGCGAGACGCCCTCGATCTTGATGATGTCGTCCTCGGACGCCACCAGCAAATCGACGTAGCCCAACAGCTTGTGCACGCGCTCGATCGCCAGCTTGCGGTCCCACATGGTCTCGCGGTAGTTGAGGTCCATGACCACGCGGATCCCGCGCCCGCGGCAAGCCTTGAGACCGTCGCAGATCGCGGCAAACATCTCGTCCGAAATCGCAGGTACGACGCCCGAGAAGAAAAACACCTCGATGCCGTTGAGCATGCGGTCCCAGTCAAAGTCGTCGCGCTTGGCGTTTGCCATGGCCGTGCCCGAGCGGTCGTACGTGACAACCGTCGGGCGAATCGACCGGCCGCGCTCGCTGTAATAAAGCCCCATGCGGTCGTCGGTTCGAATGACGCGCGAGGTGTCCACCCCGTAGCGAGAAAGGCTCATGAGCGCGTTGGTCCCCAGCCGGTTGCGCGATAGCTTGCCCGCAAACGACGCCTGCTCGCCAAACTGCGACAGCGTGATAGCGACCACCGGCTCGGCCCCGCTGTAGGAAATCTCCAGCGTATGGGCATCGTCAAGACGCTCGTGGGCAACGGTCGCAAGCCTGATAAGCGGCTCGCCAAAGCAAAGGACGTTCATGTGAGTTAAACCCCCATGGCAAGTACAAGCGCGGTCATGATGACGACGCCGGCAAGAATCGAGATGGCGTTGGCCATTCCCGCAAGCCCCTTGTCGGCGCCCGCCCATAAAGTATAGACGGGTCCCATCGATGGGGCGGGGGCCCAGGCGAGAACGGCAACAACTTGCCGGATGGGCGTATCAAAGGGCAGGACAAACAGGGCGAGAAGAGACAGGACCGCGGCAAAGCTCCAGCGCCACCCTAAGAGTCGCAGCAGCTGCTTGACCTTGGCCCTGTCGACGCTAAAGCTAATCATGAGTCCCACCATGAACATGGCCAAAAACGAGTTGGCGTTGGCGATGGGGTCGATAAGCACCAGCACAGACGAGGGGATTCGCAGCCCAAACAGCCCCAGCAAGATCAAGACGATGTAGCAGTCAAACGACACCGACGACAAAAGCGCCCGGCAAAACACGCGCGCCTTGTCCTTGAAGCACTGGTAATCGGTGCCAAGCACAAACGCGCGGATAAGGGCCCACGCGCCGCCCGTGCACATCAGCGAGTTGCCCGCGTCAAACAGGCACGTGGCCACGGCGGCCGAGGCGGGAAAGAACGCCTGGACAAAGGCCAGGGCAAAGCAGCCGATGTTGTACCCGGCGACGTTTGCCTGCTGGATGATGCGCTCCTCGCGCGGCCTGTTGCGGTAGACGACCAGCGACAAGAAGAACGGCACCGCATTGGCGAGAAACCCCACGACAATGAGCCCCAACAGCGAGCGGTCCAGCTCGGACCCCTCAAACGCGCGGATAATCGCGCAGGGAAGCGTGAGGTTGAAGACGATTTTGGAGATCAGCCGGTCTGCCCCGTCGCCAAACTTGCCGCTGTGCCCGGCGGCCACGCCGATTAAGATCGTGATGACAAACGACAGGACCTTCAAAATGACGTCGAGCATAACGGGCTAACTCCAAAATCGTGTGCGGTGGTGCGGCGCGGGGCGCAGGCCCGGCATGCGGCGAGAAAGGCGCGGCGGCTGGCCGCCGACCTGCCCCTTAGTACTTGGGCTTGCGAACGCGCGTGACCTTCTCGGGGTGAAAACGCTTAACGGCATTGAGGCCGTCCTGGGCGATGTAGCGGTCGGTGGCCTTCTTGAACTGGATGCGGATCGGCGCGAAACCCATGTCCATGTTGGCCTGCGCCAGGCGCGCCTGCCTGCGGTTGCGGGTCTTGACCCACTCGTCGTAGTTGGTGGGCACGGCGCACAGGTAGGTGTCGTCCTTGAGCTTAAGCAAGAAGACCTCCGAGATCTCTTCCCAAGGGGTAAAGCCGCTGCCCATCGAGTCGGAGTTGTCGGTGATGCCGCGCTCGTCCACCACGATGGCGTTGCGGCGCTTGGCGAACTTCACCACGTTGGAGCCAATGATGTAGGCCGAGACGGGCAACATGACCCAACCCATGCCCACCTTCATGACGGTGGGGTTCTCGGCAAAGGGGAGGGGCTGGGTGAGGACCAGAATCGCCCCCGCAAACAGGCACAGCCCCATGAACATGTAGCCAAACAGCATGAAGACGTTGTTGTTGATCGAAAGCGCCTGGGCGTTGGCCGAACCACTCTGCTGTGCCACGGTGACCCCTTTCCTTGAGCCGACAAAGGCAAGCCTTACTCGTTGCTAACGATATTAGCCAATCGACAGGCGCCGCATTCTACCGGCAGCCCTAAATATGAAGGAAGTATGGAGAAAATACCGAAAATACCTATAAATACGGCCAAATGTTCCTTAGGAAGCGAACACACCAAGAACAAGACGTGAAGGAAATGTGTTGGAATGCTGAAAATCGCCCTTCTCACCAACCTTGCGAAATGGAGGAAATATGATGCTGCCAACGAAGCCCCCATGCGGACGGGAAGTGCACGGGGGTCTCAAGCAAACCCAAAAGCAAAGCGAAGAAAGGTAAGGAGAGGAGGACAACATGGCAAAGAAGTTCATCGTTGGCGTCACGGCTTGTCAGATCGGCATCGCCCACACGTTCATGGCCGCAGAGTCCCTCACGAAGGCGATCGAGGCTCGTGGGTGCGAGGCCAAGATCGAGACCCAGGGCGCGACCGGCGCCGAGAACGTGATCACCGACGAGGATCTTGCCCGCGCCGACGCGGCGATCATCGCGGCGGACGTCAAGATCAAGCAGGGGGAGCGCTTCGAGCCCATCCCTACGCTCAGCTGCAAGACCAATGAAGTGATGACTCTCGAGACCGCTCTCGGTGTCGTCGACGAGGTACTGGAGGCGATTGAGTAATGGCAGAGATTAAGCGTAAGAACGCCAAGAAGAAGAGCCCGGCCCGCCAAGCTTGGGACGCGGTTCTCACCGGTATTTCCTACATGATTCCCTTCATCGTAGGCGGCGGCGTTTTGTGGGGCATCGCCAAGGCGATGGGCGGCTACAACATCGCCGCCGACATGAAGGCCGTGAGCAGCTACACCGAGTACAGCCTGGCCATGGTCATCTATTCCATCGGCTCGGCCATCTTCGACGTGTCCGTCCCCGTGATTGGCGCTTACACCGCCTACGCCCTGGCCGATAAGCCCGGCCTGGCCCCCGGCTTCGCCGTTGGCGTCATCTCCAACACCATCAAGGCCGGCTTCCTCGGCGCTGTGGTGGGCGGCATCCTGGCCGGCTATATCGTGAACTTCCTCAAGGAAGGCTCCAAGAAGGTTCCCTCCTCGGTCCAGTCCGTCTTCCCGATTCTGATCATCCCCGTCTTTGGCACCGGCATCACCTGCCTGCTCATGTGGTACATCATCGGTGTGCCCATCGGCTGGTTCATGACCGCCATCACCGGCCTTCTGACCAACCTCCAGGGCATCGGCGGCGCTGTCTTTGGCGCAGCCATCGGTATCGGCATGTCCACCGACCAGGGCGGCCCGATCTCCAAGGCAGTTGCCCTTGTCGCCAACGGCCTCAACGCCGACGGCATCCTCGGCCCTGCGGCCTGCAAGATGTGCGGCGGCATGCAGAACCCCCTCGGCGTCTGCTTCGCCCAGATCATCGACCGCTTTGCCGGCAAGAAGAAGTTCACCGAGAAGGAGCGCTCCACCACTGTCTCTGGCCTCGTGCTTGCCTGCTGCTACATCCAGGAGTACGTCATCCCGTTCCTGGTTCAGGACACCTGGCGCTGCATCGTTCCCTGCATGATCGGCGGCGCTATCTCCGGCGGCCTGTGCGGTTACTTTGCCCTTGAGTCCGCGGCTGTCCACGGCGGCGTCTTTGTCATCCCCATGATGAGCAACCCGCTGCAGTTCATCCTCTTCTGGTTCGCAGGTGCTGCCGTCAACGGCATCCTCTACTTCCTGCTTCGCAAGCCGGTTGACGAAGAGGGCGACATGGCTGGCAACGGCGTTCTTGACCAGCTCCTCGGTTAAGTTCCAAGGTTCATTTGCCCAGGCGGGGAGACAAGCAGGTCTGTCTCCCCGCCCTTCCTACATTCAAAGGCCTGCGTGATCTGCTCAGCACCTTATGCGCCGAGAAGCACGGGCGCACCTAGCTCAACTTGCACTACCCATCAAACTCGACTATCCCGCTTTCGTCTGGTTTCAACCGCTTTTGCCGGCGAGTCAGGCACCAAAGAGAGGACTCAAACCATGTACGTCTCTATGAAGGAACTTCTCCAGCACGCAAGCGTCAACCATTATGCGGTCCCGGCCCCCAACTGCCCCAGCTACAACATGGTGAAGGCGGCTTGCATGGCGGCCGAGGCCAAGAAATCCGCCGTTATCCTGGATCTTTCCCCCCGTCAGTTCAAGATGAACGCCACGCCCGAGGTCTGGGCCCCCATGGTCAAGGCCATCGCCGAGCCCTTGAACGTCCCCGTGGCCTTGAATCTTGACCACGGCGCCGAGTTCGAGGACATCTGCCGCTGCATCAAGGCCGGTTTCTCGAGCGTCATGTGCGACGCCTCGAGCCTGCCCTTTGAGGAGAACGTCCGCCGCGTCCAGCAGGTCGTGACCTTCGCGCACGCCCACGGGGCCTCGGTCGAGGCCGAGCTTGGCCACGTGGGCCAGGCCGCCGAGGGCGACGGCCGCTCGGACGACATGTACACCAAGGTCGAGATGGCCGTCGAGTTCGTCGAGCGCACCGGCTGCGACGCGCTGGCCGTGGCTATTGGCACCGCGCACGGCAACTACCCGGCAGACTACGTGCCCAAGCTGGACTTTGGCCGCCTGGCCGAGATTAAGGAGGCCCTGGGCCAGGACTACCCGCTGGTCCTTCACGGCGGCTCGGGCGCGGGCGACGAGAACTTCCAGAAGGCCGTGGCCGGCGGCATCAACAAGATCAACCTGTGGACCGACTACTCCGCCGCCTATGTGGGCGCGCTGCGCGAGTTCCTGGCCCAAAACGAGCGCCCCGACTATATCTTTGTTGCGACCGACGCCGAGGAGAAGGCCTCCAAGTGGCTCGAGCGCTACATGGACCTCTTTGGCTCGGCCAACCGTTACCAGTTCTCTGACGACAAGATGGAGGAGACGGACTAGCCCATGGCAAGCTTCCTCTTCGCATGCGACTCGTTTAAAGGCACGCTGTCCTCGGCCCGCTCGGCGCAGCTTCTGGCCGAGGAGGCGTCTGCCTTCTTCCCCGGCGCGACCTTCACCAGCTTGGAGGTGGCCGACGGGGGAGAGGGGACCGTCGACGCGATCGTGGCCTCGCTGGGCGGGCGCCATGTCGAGGTCAAGGTCGCAGACCCCCTGGGTCGCCCGGCCACCGCGACGTACGGCCTTTTGCCCGACAACCGCGCGGTGATCGAGATGGCGGCCGCCTCGGGCCTGCCCATGCTTTCGCTTGCGGAGAGAAACCCGTCTCTTACCAGCACCTTCGGCACCGGCCAGCTTGTGGCCGACGCCATGGGCCGCGGGGTGCGCGACATCTCGCTCGCCATCGGCGGCAGCGCCACCAACGACTGCGGGATGGGCTGCATGCGCGCCCTGGGGGCCCGCTTCTTGGACGCCGCCGGCAACGAGCTTACGGGCACCGGCGCCGACCTGGCCCGCGTTGCCTCGATCGGCGTCGCGGGCATGGACCCGCGCGTGGCCGAGACAACCTTCCACGTCATGTGCGACGTGGACAATCCGCTGGTGGGCCCGCGCGGCGCCACCTACACCTTTGGCCCGCAGAAGGGCGCCACGCCCCAGATGGCAGACGAGCTTGAGGCCGGTATGCGCAACATTGCCCAGGTAATCGAGAAGACCTTTGGCGTCGCCGTGGCCAACGAGCCCGGCATGGGCGCCGCCGGTGGCCTGGGCGCCGCCGCGCGCGTCTTCTTGGGTGCCCAGGTTGTGGGCGGCGTTGACTGGGTCTTGGACCTTGTGGGCTTTGACCAGGCCTTGGTTGGTTGCGATGTCTGCGTGACAGGGGAAGGTCACGCAGACTCGCAGTCGGCCCACGGCAAGGTTATCTCGGGCGTCGCGGCTCGTTGCCGCCGCGCGGGCGTGCCCTGCGTGGCCATCGTGGGCGGCATGAGCGCCGACGCCGTCGAGCTTCTCGGCTGCGGGGTGGACGCCCTGGTACCCACCGTGATCGACGCAGCTTCTATTGAAGACGTGCTGGCCTGTGCCGAGCAAAACTTTCGCTTGGCGGCCCAGCGCACCTTCTCGCTTTTGTCCGTTGGACGCGCGTTGGGGGAGGCAAAGTGATTTCTGGGGCCAACTGCTGGAACCAAGTGATCCAGCACGACATGTGCCAGGTCGAGGTGGGCGGCCGCGAGGTCTATACCTTTGCCGGTATGGAGCCGAGCCTCTACCACCTGCTTTCCGCCACCGCCGCGCGCACGCCCAACACCGTGGCCATCGTGGACGACTGGGGTCGCAAGACCACCTTTGCCCAGCTCTTGGCACACGTCGACGACCTGGCCGGTCTTCTCGCCCACGACGTCCATGTGGGGCGCGGCAATCGCGTGGGCCTGCTCATGCACGCCGACATGGAGTTCGCCGTCGCGCTTTTTGCCATCTCTAAGGTGGGCGCCACCTGTGTGCCGGTGCCCACCAAGTATCGCGTGCCCGAGGTCGTCTCGCTTATGCAGGCGGCCGACCTCACGGCGCTTGTTGCCGGCGAGGAGTTTGTCTCGTGGCTGCCGTCCCTGCCGCTTCGGCCGTCCGAGATCGTGCTTGCCCGCGACGTCGAGAGCGGCTACGGCTTTGCGGCCGCCGCGGGTTTCGCGCCTGCGGCCACGGCCTGCGGCACCTTGGAAGACACCGCGATCATGATGTTTACCAGCGGGACCACTTCGGCCGCTAAGGGCGTGTGCCTTTCCAACGCCAACGTGATCCACGCCGCCATGGTCTACCAGCGCCTGATGGGCACCACGCCCTACGACAGCTGCCTTATCCCGATTCCCATCTACCACGTGACGGGGCTCATCGCTCTTCTCATCCAGTTTGTTTACGTGGGCGCCACCACCTACCTGCACCGAGTTTTCGACGCGCGGCGCGTGCTGGCGTGCGTGCGGGACAAGAAGATCACCTACCTGCACGGCTCACCCACCTCGTTTGCCGAGCTTTTGCCCCTGCACGGCGAGTTCCCGGCGCTGCCCAGCGTGCGCTGCATGCTGTCGGGTTCCAGCTACGAGCCGGTAAGCGCCATGCGTGCCTTCCACGATTGGATGCCCGCGGCGACCTTCCAGGTGGTCTACGGCATGACCGAGACGGCCAGCCCCGCGCTGCTGTTTCCCAACGACTCGCCCACGTCGATCTTCGCGGGCGCCACGGGAAAGCCGGTGCCGGGCGTGGACGCAAAGATCGTCGATGACGCGGGTCACGAGGTCGCCTGGGGCGATACCGGTGAGCTGCTGCTTCGCGGCGCCTGCGTGACCAGCGGCTACTTTCGCCACGAGGGCGCAGAAATCGAGCCCGACGGCTGGCTGCACACCGGCGACGTGGCCTACTCCAACCAGGAGGGCATGGTCTGGGTCGTTGACCGCAAGAAGGACATGATCAACCGCGGCGGCGAGAAGGTCTGGTGCTCGGCCTTGGAGGAGGTCCTGTGCGAGGTGCCCGGCGTGTCCGAGGCCTGCGTCGCCGGCATCTCCGACGAGCTCTACGGCGAGGTCCCGGTTGCCGCGATCGTGCGGGCGCCCGGTTCGACCGTCCAAGGCAAGGACATCCAGGCCGCGCTTTCCACCCGCATCGCGCACTTCAAGATTCCCGTCCACTTCGTCTTTGTGGAGAAGATCCCGCAGACCAAGGGCGACAAACCCGACCGCAACGCTGTTCGCGACGCCGTTCTCGACAGCCTTGAGCGCTAGACCAGAAAGGATACGACGAGCATGGCATCCAAGTCTTTGAAGGCGAACTTCGTCACGGCTGAGGAAGTGGCCGCGGGCATCGAGGACGGCCAGACCATCTGCACCATCGCGATGACCTTGGTCTCTGCCTCGGAGTCCAATCTCAAGGCCATTGAGCAGCGCTTCCTTGAGACGGGCCACCCCCGCAACCTCACCTTGCTTCACTCCTGCGGCCAGTCCGACCGCCAGCGCGGCATCCAGCACCTGGCCCACGAGGGCCTGGTCACCCGCATCATCGGCTCGCACTGGGGCCTGCAGCCCAGGTGGATGGACATGATCGCCAACAACCAGGTCGAGGCCTACTGCATGCCCCAGGGCCAGATCGCCCAGCTCTACCGCTCGATGGCCTGCGGCCTTCCGGGCAAGATGAGCAAGGTTGGCCTGGGCACCTTCATCGACCCGCGCATCGAGGGCGGCAAGATGAACGAGCGCACCAAGCCCCTGCCCGACATCTCCGAGATCATCGAGATCCACGGCGAGGAGTACATGTTCTACCACGAGGTCCCTATCGACGTGTGCTTCATCCGCGGCACCGTCTGCGACGAGATGGGCAACCTCACCACCACCGACGAGGCCATGAAGCTCGAGGTCTTCAACGCGGTTCTCGCCACCAAGCGCTACGGCGGCAAGGTCGTGGCACAGGTGCGCGAGGTGGCCGAGACGGGCACCATCAACCCCAAAGACGTGACCGTTCCCGGCGTCTTTATCGACCAGATCGTGGTGTGCCCCAATCCCGTCGAGGACCACCGCATGACGTCGTCGATTTACTTCGATCCCTCCTACGTGGGCAAGCTTCGCGTTCCCATGTCTGCCGTCGAGCCCGCGCCCTTCAACGAGCGCAAGTTCATCGCCCGCCGCGGCTGCCAAGAGCTCTATCCCGGTTGCGTGGTCAACCTGGGCACCGGCATCCCCAACGACATGGTGGGCCGCGTGTGCGCCGAGGAAGGCCTCTCAAGCAAGGTCATGATCACCGTCGAGAGCGGCATCTACGGCGGCGTTCAACTGGGCGGCATTGACTTTGGCATTGGCCAGAACCTGCTTGCCATGGTGAGCCACCCCGAGCAATTTGACTACTACGACGGCGCGGGCGTCGACGTGACCTACATGGGCATGGGCGAGCTCGACGGCGAGGGCAACGTCAACTCCACCAAGATGGGCCCGCGCTGCGCCGGTGCCGGCGGCTTTGTCGACATCACGCAAAACGCCAAGACCGTCGTTTTCTTAGGTACCTTCACTGCGAAGGGGGCCAAGTACTCCTTCGAGAACGGCAAGCTCACCATCTTGCAGGAGGGCGCCATCAAGAAGATGGTCGCGCGCGTGGGGCAGCTCTCGTTCAACGGCCCGGCGGCCCGCAAGAAGGGCCAGCGCGTGGTCATCGTGACCGAGCGCGCCGTCTTTGAGCTGGCGCCCGAGGGCGTCGTCTTGACCGAGGTGGCGCCGGGCATCGACCTGCAGACGCAGGTGCTGGACATGATGGACTTCGCGCCCATCGTGAGCCCCGACCTCAAAGAGATGGACGCGAACCTCTTTGTGCAAGACGGGCCGTCGGGTCTTCTCGCCGGGTTCGAGGTCAAGTAGGGCGGCCGGGCACTCGCGCGGCTGCGCGGTTTTGGAACGTCCCCGGGGCCGGCAAGTTGTTGCGGCGCTCGGGTGCAATAAAAGGTGAAATCAATTCTTGAGAAGGGATTTGCAATGGAGAATGTCAAGGTAGCGGTTATCGGCAGCGGTCTTATGGGCGGCGGCATCGCACAGGCCTGTGCGCAGGCCGGCTTCACCGTGGTCAACATCGACATCGCCCAGGCGCCCCTGGACAAGGCCCAGGCCCTGGTTGCAAAGCTGCTGCAGAAGAAGGTCGATAAGGGCAAGATGGCCGCCGACGAGCGCCAGGCCATTCTCGACCGCCTTAGCTACAGCACCGATTACGCCGCCGTCGCGGGCGCCAAGTTCATCATCGAGGCCGTGCCCGAGCGCCTGGACTTCAAGCAGTCCACCTTCCAAAAGATGGACGAGTTCGCAGATAGCGATGCCGTTCTTCTCACCAACACCTCGGGCATCAGCATCGATGAGATTGCGGCTTCCACCAAGCGCCCCGAGTCTGTCCTGGGCCTGCACTTCTTCTATCCCGCGCCCGTGATGAAGCTCGTCGAGATTATCCGCGGCGAGAAGACCTCCGACGAGGCCGCGGCCAAGACCCACGAGTTCGCCGAGGCCATTGGCAAGACGTCGGTCGACGCGCCCAACACGCCGGGCTTCATCGTCAACCGCGTGATCAATCCCTACGAGAACATGGGCGCCTGGCTGGTCTCTGAGGGCGTGGCCGCTGCCGACGTCGACACCGCGATGAAGCTCGCCTGCAACCACCCCATGGGACCCTGCGAGCTCATGGACTTCGCCGGCATCGACGTGGTCTACGCCTCGCTCATGAACCTCTACGAGGGCTTCGACCACGACGAGCTCTACCGCCCGGCCCCCGTCTTCAAGGAGCTCATCGACGCGGGCAACCTGGGCCGCAAGACCGGTAAGGGCTTCTACGACTACAGCGAGTAGGGCGCGGGCCGGGTCGCGGCCCGGCCAAGATGCACCACCAACTCATCTACCAGGCGTTCATTTAAACCAAGGAGAATCCCATGAGCAACAAGAAGTTCGAGAACAAGCCCGATGACATCGTCATCGTTTCCGGCGCCCGCACCGCGGTGGGCAAGTTTGGCGGCAGCCTTAAGACCGTCTCGGCCATCGACATGGGCGCCCTGGTGGTCGCCGAGGCCGTCAAGCGCGCCGGCATCGAGCCCGCCGCCGTTGACGAGTGCATCATCGGCCAGGTTGGCTCCTGGGGCGAGAACGGCTTCTTGGCCCGCGCCATCAGCTTGAAGGCCGGCCTTCCCAACGAGACCTGCGCCTACTCGGTCAACCGCCAGTGCGGCTCTGGCCTGCAGTCCATTGCCGACGCCGTGCTCGAGATCAAGGCCGGCCAGTCCGAGGTCGTCGTGGCCGGCGGCGCCGAGTCCCTCTCGCAGCTGCCCTACTACGTGCCGAGCGCCCGCTGGGGTGCCCGCATGGGCCACAAGCAGTTCGAGGACGGCGTGATTGACATCCTTACCTGGCCGCTTGACATGTCCCACAACGGCATCACCGCCGAGAACGTGGCCAAGAAGTTCAACGTCTCGCGCGAGGAGCAGGACGCCTTTGCCGCCCAGTCCCAGCAGCGCGCCTGCAAGGCCGTGGCCGAGGGCGTCTTTGCCGACGAGATCGTGCCCGTCGAGATCAAGGGTCGCAAGGGCGCCGTCACCGTCTTCGACACCGACGAGAACCCCCGCGAGGGCGTGACCGCCGAGAGCCTGGCACGCTTGAAGCCCTGCTTTGTGACCGACGGCACCGGCACCGTGACCGCCGCCAACTCCTCGTCCTTGAACGACGCCGCGGCTGCCGTGGTCGTCATGACCCGCGCCAAGGCCCAGGAGCTGGGCTGCACCCCCATGGTCTGCATCCGCGACTACGCCGTCGCCGGCTACGAGGCCTCCCTCATGGGCTATTCTCCGTACTTCTCGTCCAAGAAGCTGGCCCAGAAGCTGGACATCGACCTTACCGCCATCGACTTCTTCGAGATCAACGAGGCCTTTGCCTCCCAGGCCTTCGCCGTGTCGCGCGACCTGGGCTTGGACCCCGAGAAGGTCAACATCTACGGCGGCGGCATCTCCATTGGCCACCCCATCGGCGCTACCGGCACCATTTTGGCCATCAAGTGCGCCTATGAGCTGGCGCAGCGTCACCCCGAGAAGCAAGACGCCATGGTGTCGATGTGCATCGGCGGCGGTCAGGGCATCTCGATGTACTTCACCAAGGAGTAACTCTCGGTCTTTCGCGGCGGCGCTTCTCCGCACTGCCGCTGCTTGCCGAGTTACGAAGAGCGCAGATTGAGAAAGGAAGCTCTTACTATGGTCAACTTTGAGTATCTCGTTCCCACCAAGATCGTCTTTGGCAAGGACACCGAGAAAGAGGCCGGTCGCCTGATCAAGGAGTTTGGCGGCCACAAGGCCCTTATCCACTGGGGCGGCGACTATGTGCGCACCACCGGTCTTCTCGCCCGCGTCGAGGAGGGACTGGACGCGGCCGGCATCGAGTACGTCGAGCTTGACGGCGTGGTTCCCAACCCGCGCCTGTCGCTGGTCAAGAAGGGCGTCGAGCTTTGCCGCGCCGAGGGCGTCGACTTCATCCTGCCCATCGGCGGCGGCTCGGCCATCGACTCTTCTAAGGCCATCGCTTACGGCCTGGCCAACGACTTCGAGCTCGAGGACCTGTTTTTGGGTAAGGTGAGCACCGATAAGATCGCCAAGATTGGCGCGATTTCCACCCTGGCCGGTACCGGCTCCGAGACGTCGAACTCGGCCGTCATCAACATCGACACCATGGGCGAGAAGATGCTCAAGCGCTCGTACAACCACGAGTGCGCCCGCCCGTTGTTTGCCATCATGAACCCCGAGCTCACCTACTCGCTGCCGCCGTTCCAGACCGCGGCCCCCGGCGCCGACATCATGATGCACACCATGGAGCGCTACTTCACCACCGAGCAGCACGTCGAGCTGTCTGACGAGCTGGCCGAGGGCCTGATGCGCACCGTCAAGACCTTCGTGCCCGAGGCGCTGGCCAACCCCACGAGCTATCCTGCCCGCGCGAACTTGCTGCTTGCGGGCGCCAAGTCCCACGACGGTTTGACCGGCCTGGGCCGTGTGGGCGACTTTGCCTGCCACGCCATCGAGCACGAGATCGGCGCCATGTTCGACGTTGCCCACGGTGCGGGCTTGACCGCCATCTGGTCCAGCTGGGCCAAGTACGTCATCGACGTCGACCCCGAGCGCTTTGCTCAGTTTGCCGTCAACGTCTGGGGCGTCCAGAACGACTACCACGACCCCAAGGCCACCGGCCTTCGCGGTATCGAGGCTTGGGATCAGTGGTGCCACTCGATCAACCTGCCTACCAGCTTGACCGAGCTGGGCGTCGACCCCACGCCCGAGCAGATCCACGAGATGGCCCAGGGCGCGGTGGACGCCCGCGGCGGCGACCACGCCGGCGCCTTTATGCAGCTGCACGTCGAGGACATCGTAAAGATTCTCGAGGCTGCGCGCTAAGAGGCTCGCTCGTACGTAAACGTAGGAGTTCACCTGCACGTTATTGAGCAATGCGCGGGGCTGCCCCTGGCGGCGGCCCCGCGTTTTTTGTCGATGCAGACTAAGGGGGGGATTGTCTCTGTGCTGGATAAAAAACGAAACGGTATCCTGGTTTGCGCCACGGCGCTGCTGCTGTTCTTGGGGCTTATCTACGCCTATTCGGTTTTGCTGGCGCCGCTTAAGGTGGAGTTTGGGTGGTCCGTCTCGCAGATGACGCTGGTCTTTGCCCTGTCTATCTGCGCTTTTACCATCGGCAGTTTGGCGGTGGGACCGTTTGTGAGGCGCGGGCGACAGCGGTTTGCCATGGTCGCGGGCGCCGCGATGCTGGCGGCCGGTTTTGTGGGGACGGCGAGCGCCGCGGGCGATGGCGCGCTGGTCGTGACCTATGTGGCCTACGGTCTTGTCGCCAGCTTTGGCATTGGCTGGGTCTACAACGTGGTCATACCCACGGTGACCTCGTGGTTTCCGGATAAGTGCGGCTTTGCGCAGGGTGTCACGTTGATGGGGTTTGGCGCCGGGGGCTTTGTTCTGGGGCCGGTCGCCACGGCGCTTTACGGTGTGCTGCCTTGGCGCGCGACGCTTATGGGATTTGCCGTTGTCTTTGCAGGTTTGGTCTTGGCGGGGTCGGTTGTTGTGCGCCCACCGACGGCGGAAGAGGCCGGGCTTCTCGGCGAACGCGTGGGCGCCGGGTCCGGCGCCTCTGCCGACGACCGGTTTGTCCCCAGCTCCCAGATGGCCAAAAGCTCCACGTTTTGGCTGCTCTACGCTTTCTTATTTATGCTGGGAAGCATTGGCATGGGCACCACCGGCATCGGCCGCGAGCTGCCCTTGTCTTTGGGGGCTTCTGATTTTGCCGCGGCTGTGGTTATCGGTTTTGTCAACATCGGCAGCGGTTTGGGCCGTTTGAGCTGCGGCGTTGCCCTTGACCGCCTGGGGCGCCACAAGACCATGCGAATCATTAGCTGCGTGGGCATCGCAGCACCCGTGGTCATGATCGTATCGTTGCTGCTGGTGAGCCTGTCGGTTCAGGCCGTGGCCTGCCTCTTGACCGGCATGGCCTGGGGCGCCGCCGTCGTGACCATGCCGTATGTGTCTCGCACCGAGTGGGGGCAGGCCAACATGGCCCAGAACATGGCCGTGGTCAACACCTACAGCATCTTCGCGTCCCTTGCGGGTTCCTGGGGCGCCGGCCTCTTGGTTTCTGCCCTGGGCTCCTTCATACCGGTGCTTTGCATCATGCTGCTCCTGGGCGTCGCGAGCTTCGCGATCTCCTCCAAGCTCTAAAACGGTCCCCATGGGCATCCCGCCCCGGACGCAACGCACCCTAAATTCGAAAAGCGGCGGCAGTATCGGCCCCATCCAAGTAGCCGCCCGCTTTGGGATGTAAAACCGCAGGTAACTCCGCGCCCAAAGTCCGGCCTACTCGGTCGCCGGCGATACTGCCGCCGCCTTTCGAAAACACCTGCGGCGCTCCCCACAACAAAAAGGACGAAAGACGGGCGCACTAGGCGCCTCTGCCGGGTGGACGGGCGTTTTGGACGGCAAAACCACAGGTATCTTTGCGCTCAAAGCCCGGTCTACTCGGTACATCGCGATAGTGCGCCCGTCTTTCGCAAAAAAGGTGCGCGGGGCAGCCGACCGGCTGCCCCGCGCACCTTTAACCCTACTGGTGGCACGCCCCCGCGCGCTCGTATTTGGGCTCGCAGCACACGTT
>CAVKOL010000037.1:8700-17266 GCA_963658035.1 Bacteroidaceae bacterium | reverse complement strand
GAGCCGTTGTTGGGGAAGTCCTCGGTCTCGGCGCCCCAGCTGTTCTTGACGAGCCATGCGCCGTTGCCCGCGGGCGTGTGGACGGCGGCGCCCTCCTTGGAGTTCTCGAAGCCCTTGGCAAAGTTGGCGGCGTCGTAGTCGTCGTCCCAGCCCACGATGGTCACGCCGTGGGTGACGGTGGCCTCGGTGTAGGTGTAGTGGGCCCACTCGGTGCTGATGTACTTGGACTCGGTCATGGCCTGGTCGGGGCTGGAAGTGTCGGCGCAGAAGGCCACCGAGACGCCGCGCCCGGCGTAGAGCTCGCTCTTGACGTCGGCGACGGCCGTCGGGTCAAGGCCCGTGACCTTGCCGGTCTTCTCGTCCACAATGCGGGTCTCGGGCAAGATATTGCTCTGCTCAAGGCTATAGGACGAGACGTTCCACCAGTTGCCGTTGGTGTCCTGGTCGAGCTTGGTCCCGTTCATGGTCCAATCGGTGTAGGCCAGCTTGCCGTTCTCGTCGTAGAAGTCGCCCGAGTAGCCCAGCTTCTCGACCGTGGCACCCTCGGCCTCCTTGGCCGCAATCTGGGCGTCGGTGAGGTCCTCGGCGGTCTGGGTCGCCGAGCCGCCGTCGGGGGACTTGACGGTGGTGTTGCACAGGTACAGCGGGTCGAGGCTTGCGCCCTTGTAGATGCCGGTGTTTTGGTAGGGAGCCTGGGACTCAAGGACGGGGCCGATGCCCGCGGCAAAGACGCTGGAGGCGTAGGCCAGCCAACCGCCGTTGCGAAAGCCCAGGTTGGGGTCGCTGGAAAGGGAGTGGTAGCCCTCGCCGGCCTGGTCCTCGCCCACGACCGAGGCGGGCGCGCCGTCGGCCTTGTACACGGCGTTGACCAGCTGCAGCTCCGAGAGGTCGAGGTTGTAGTCGGCATACGAGACGCCCATCTCGGAGAGGATCGAGGTCTCGCAGGCGGCCACGGTGGCAAAGCCCCAGCAGGAGTTCCAGGGGTTCTGGGACTTGATCGGGGTCACCACAGAGTCGCTGCGGTCGCCGTCGCTGTTGGGGTCGCGCAGGTCGTAGGCGCGCGGCAGGGTCGAGGCGGTGTCGTCTGCCAGGGCGACGGTCTCGTTTGCGTTGCCGGTGGTGTAGGCCTGGTAGCCGGGCTGGGTGGATTCCTCGGCGGCCTGCGACCAGGCTTCCAGGATTTCGGCCTCGCTGGCGGCGAAGGCCGCGACGGGCGAGGCGATGGTCGCCGAGGCGGCCAGGGCAATGACCAGGCTGGCCTTAAAGCCGCGGGTCATAAGGTTGCGGGGGACATGCAGTCTCACGGGCGCTCCTTTTGTGGGGGGGTGGGCGCGGCGGCTGCGGCCGTGGCCGGGCCCCGCGCGATTTAAGAAAGTATACAGGTGTCTTGTTTCCCGCCGTTTAACCCTTGGGCAAACGGCGCCCCGCGCCCGCAAGCGGCCCGTCAGCACGCTTGCGGGGTGCTCGAAACACGCAAGCGCGACTTCTTCCACTTTAAAATTGGACTTGCCGAGTAGCCGACCCGCTGCCGGTGACGTTTGCCCAGTTGACGGCGTTGCTCCCAGAGTAGGCTACTTGGGATTCCCAGATTTAAAATGGAAGAAGTCGCGCTTGATTGCGGCTACCAATCGAAATCAAGGATTTCCTTGCGCAGCTTGGCCTCGGCACGGCGCTCTGCCCCGCTTTTGGGGCGCACCTTACGGCCCAGCTTGCCGCAAACAAGGCGAATGATCGCGTCGAACTGCCGCGGGGAGCTCATCTGCTTGTAAGTCAGGGGCACAACTTCGATGCCCATGAGCTCGAGCGCCGCCTCGCGGGCGAAGTCAGAGAGTTGGCTGTCGCGCTGGGAGTGCCAGGCCTTACTGTGGCACTCGAGGTCGACGCCCTCGGGCCAGTATAGGTCGCAGTAGCAGGCTCCGCGGTTGGCGATAAGGGCCGCGTCGGGCGTGAGACCAATGCGCTGGTTGTGGGAAAGATCGTCAAGGCCTGCGCCGCCGCAGCGGCGGGGGAGACCCAGCAAGATTCCGGCCTTCACCTCGAAGGGCGAGGCCGCGTTTGGAATAACGTACCGGGCCACGCGCTCAAGCTTCTTGCGACCGCGCACAGAGTCGGTTGTTTGGGCAAAATGCTGCAGGTCCTTTGGGGTGATCAAGGGGTCGCGGGTCCACAGATCGGTGAGCTTGCCCTCGGCGTCAAGGGAGGGCAACCAGCCACCAATCGCGGGGAGCTGGCCTTGGGTGTAAAGCCGCTGGATGATGCTGGCGATGGGGGTGGGCGCGCGAAAGACCGAGAAGCCGCCGCACATCTCGCCGGCCGCAAGCAGCGCATGGCCAAAGCTCTCGTGCGCGGCAATTTGCTGCAGCGTGAACTCGGGTGACGTGACGCCAAGTGTCTCGGTGGCGGGGCGCGTGGAGCCGGGGGACAAAGGCTCGCACCAAATCCTGGGGCGCATAAGTCGGGACTCGCGCGCCTTGCCCCGGTAGGAAACCAGCACGTCAAATGGACCGTCGCCGCACAAAGCCAGCAACGGGACGTTTTCTGTCAGGCTCCTGTAGGTCTGACCTGCGTTTCCGCAGTGCTTTTGCCTGAAATCGGCTTGGGCTTGGACATAGTGCGCGGTTAAGACGTCCATGTCGTGATCGGTGAGGGCGCGGGCCAAGCTTGCGTCGGCCGCCGGCGAGCACGCCAGAAGCTGCACGACCGGCGGGATTCGCCAGTATTCAAACGCCGTTTTGTCGCAAATCACTGTGTCCATGGGCAGACGCTAACACTATGCGCGACTTCTTCCACTTTAAATTCGGCAAGGCTCGGTAGCCAGCCGGATGAGCGTCGCGTTTGCCCAGGTAAGCGGCGTGCCTGATTTGCGGCTACTCGACGAACCCAATTTTAAAGTGGAAGAAGTCGCGCTTAATGAAACGTGGGGCCGTTTCGCCCCGCCGCGCGCCCCGATGTGGCACGAAAAAGGGCGCCGGCCCGCGAGGGTCGGCGCCCGATGGCGCGTTTTGCGACGTCCTACCTACTCGCGACGGCGGCGAGAGACGTAGGCGCCCACGCTAGCGACGCCTGCAAAGCCGAGAAGAGCCGCGGCGGTCGCGCTGGTCGCGTCGCCGGTGGAAGGCGTGCCCGCCTTGCCCTTCTTGGACGCGGTCGTGGCGGTCGTGGTCGTCGTCGTGGTGGTCACGCTCTCGAACAGTCCGGCCTGGGCCTTGTCCATGCCGTCGGTCAGGGCCTGGACGCGGGCAAGCACAGTGTCGCTCGAGTCGGTGGTCTTCAGCAGCGCGGTCTTGTACTCAGACCCCGCGTTGGCCAGGCACTCCTCGGCCTCGGCGATGGCGGCCTTCAAGGCGTCGTAGTCGTCCTGAGTCATCCACTGCTTGTTAGTGGCAACGTTGGAGCCGTCGGTGCTCACGTAAACGCTGGCGAGAAGGGCCTTGGCCTGGGCGATCGCGGCCTCCAGGCCCTCAAGCTCGGCAACGGTGGCGTAATCGGCGATCTCGGCCACGGCCTTGATTGCGGGGTTGTCCACGGCTCTGCTGCCGTTGGCGTTGACCTGCTCAACAACGCCGGTCCAGTCGTACCACTCGGTGCTGGCGGTCGCGCCGTCCCCGTCCTTAGAAGGCAGGGACTGGCCGGTGTAGCTCTCGCCCTTGTTCACGACGCCCACGAAGTAGCTGGTCTTAAGCGTCGTAATGGCGCTGTCAACGGCATCTTGGATCTGCGCCTGCATCTCCTTGGTGGCAATCGTGTCCTCGATGTCCTTGGCGATGGCCGCCGCCAGGGCCTCTTCCTCGGTGGTGTACTCGGGGTGGGCCTCGCGGAACTTGGCAAGGGCCGCCTTGCCGTCATCGGTCGCATAGTACTGCTGGATCATGGGCTTCAGGACCGTCACCAGGACTTCCTTGGCCTTCTCGGCGTACTGCTCGCGCAGCTCGGCCTCCTCGGCCTCGGTGAAGGTGGACCTGGTGTTGACGGCCACGCCCGTGTAGTACATCTGGTCGTCCTCGCAGTAACCCGTGGTCACCACAGAGTACTCGTCGCCTTCGCGCAGGGGAATCCACTCGTCCTGGTCAATCGAGATGCGGTGGTAGCCGGCGTAGTCGAAGTTGGCCTGGGTGGTGTAGACCAGCTCGCCGTCGGTGGGGCTGGTGTGGCCGTCGGCCAGCTTAAAGACCTGGAAGGTGACGGTGGTGTTGGGCTTGTAGGTGGCGGCAGAAAGCGCGCGCACGTCCATGTCGGTCTCGGCGGTAAAGACGTTGGCGGCGTGGATGGGGGTCGGCGCGCCGTTGGTCACCACAGCGTCGTCTGCGGCCAGGTAGTCGTACTGGTCGATGACGTACTCGGTGTTGTCGTTGTACGAGTTGATGTCAAAGTCGTAGGTCTCGGCCTTCTGGAGCGAGTGGTCGTAGTAAGAAATCCAGAAGTAGCCGGTGGCGTTGCCGTTCTCGTCCTTGAAGCCCCAATCGCTGGGGAAGTTGATCGAGTCAAAGCAGTCGCCGGTCTCGGAGCCCCAGCTGTTCTTGACCAGCCAGGCGCCGTTGCCCTCGGGCGTGTGGGTCGCGGTATCCGAGAAACCCTTGGCAAAGTTGGACGCGTCGTAGTTGTCGTCCCAGCCCACGATGGTCACGGCGTGGTTGGCCTTGCCGTTGTCGTAGGTGTAGTGGGCGTACTCGGTGCTGATGTACTTGGACGGGTCGTTCTCGTCGCCGGGCGTCGAGTTGTCTGCCGAGAAGCACACCGAGACGGCGCGGCTAAAGTCGCCGTCGTCGTTGGCGTCCTTGTACAGCTCGTCCTTGATGGCGGCCACGCTGTCCCAGTTGACGCCGGTCCAGTTGCCGTTCTCGTCAAGGATGCGCGTGTCGGGCAGCTCGTTGCCGTTCTCGAGGTTCATGAGCGAGGTGTTCCACCAAGACAGGTCGTCGCTGCCGCCCTGCTGGGTCTCGATGGACCAATCGGTGTAGACCTGGGTCTTGCCGTCGGAGCTCTTGTAGTTGCCGGCGTAGCAGCGCTTCTTCCAGCTAATGATCTGGCCCGCGGCCAGGCGCGCCTCGCAGCCGGTTTGGGGGTCGTCGATCTGTGCCTGGGTCAGGTACTCGAGGTTCTTCTTGGTGCCGTTGGGGTAGTCCTTGCTCACCTCGACCTTCTCCATGGTGATGACCAGGTAGACGGGCTCGTTGGACTCCTCGCCCAGCACGCCGTTGTTCTTGTAGGTGTAGTCGGACTCAAGCGCGGGGCCAATGCCCGAGGCAAAGACGTTGACGCCAAAGGTCAGCCAGCCGCCGGAGTCCATGGCCAGGTTGGGGTCTGCGCTGGTGGAGTGGTCGCAAATCCCCAGCAGGTGCCCCAGGGGTTCTGGAACTTGACGGGGGTCACGATGCCCTGGTCGCGCAGGTCGTAGCTGGAGGGGTAGGTGGTCGTGGTGGTGTCGTCGTCGGCAAGGGCGACGGCGGCCGTGTCGCTGCTGTTAAAGGGCTGGTAGTCGGCGGCGTCCGCGCTTTGGGCGGCCTGAGCCCAGACGTCCAGGAGGTCGGCCTCGGCGGCGTAGGCCGTGGTCGAGAAGACCCCCGAGATGGACGCCGCAAGCACGACGGCGAGGCTGGCCTTAAAGCCCTGCCTTAGGATGTGGCGAGAAGTGCGCTGCGCCTTCTCGCCCGGACGGGTATCTCTCATAGGGTCTCCTGTTCTCGAAGGTGCGCAGACCGGGGTTTACTACCCCCCGTGCCATAAATGCCCACGTAAAACGTGCAAAATTTTGGGAAGTGTACAGGAAACTTGTTGCTTGCTGTTTAAGTTTTGGGCTAATGGAGAAAACAACACGCCGAACGTTAGGCAACACGTGCCAGACGGAGGGGCGGGCGGCGAGACGGGCGGCGGGCCGGGGCGTGACCCGACGGCTCGCGCGCCCGCGCCCCCGCCCGCCGCCTGCCCGTTGACCGCCGTCCCGCGCCGCCGCATACTTAAAACCACCTGCGCGGTCCTGCAGCCGGGCAGCCAAATCGTTCCCACCGCAAGAAAGAGTTCCAGCCCGCGATGCATATTCCTCGCCGCACATCGAAAGAAGCCGCAAGCCCCCTGGTGCCATCCGTCTTCAAGGCGCTGGTCGTTGCCACGGTCATCGGCCGCCTGTCAGAAAGCGCGTGCGACACCATCACCAGCATCGTCGTGGGCCAGCTGGTGGGCTCGGCTCAGCTGGCGGCCATCAGCCTGGTCCAGCCGCTGGATATCCTGGCGGCCATGGTGGCCAACCTTATCGCGCTGGGCTCGTCGTTTTTGTGCGCCTACTACATGGGCGACGGCAAGGAGCGCGAGGTCAACAGTACTTTCTCGCTTAGCGTGGGGCTTTTGGCCGCCTTTGGCGTGGCCTTCACGCTGCTCTACGCCTTTGCGGCCGAGCCTATCGTGGCCCTCATGGGCGGCCGCGGCGAGCTGGCGCAGTGCACCGTGGACTACATGCACGGCACGGCGGTGGGCTACCTGCCTTACTTCACGTCGCGCATTTTGCTTGAGGCCATCACGCTCAACGGGTCAAAGGACTTGGCCGTGCGCTCGTCGGTGGCGTCCAGCGTGACCGATCTTCTCGCCGCCTTGGGCTCGCTTTACTTCTTTAAGCTGGGGATCTTTGGTGTGGGCCTCTCGGTGAGCGTGGCCAGCTGGGCCTGCCTTGGCGTGTGCATGCTGCACTTTAGGCGCCCCTGCAACACGCTTGCCCTGGTGCGGCCCCAAGGCGCCGGCGAGAAGCTCGTCAAGATCTTTCGCGGCGGCTCGTCTCAGGGCTTCTCGCGTGGCGGCGTGGCGCTGCAGGCCATGGTGCGCAACACCGTGTTGCTTTCTTTTGGCGGGCCCGAGGCGCTGGCCGCGATGCGCGTGGTGATGTCGATCAACAACCTGTTTACCTCGACGGTCTTGACCTGCAACTACACGGTGCAGTCGATGGTCTCGATGTTTTACGGCGAGCACGACCGTGCCGCGATCGAGGACACCTCTGACGTGGCGGTCAAGATCGAGGCCGTGCTCACCGGCTTCTGGACGCTGGTGCTTTTGGCTGTGCCCAACCTGTTTTGCCTGCTCTTTGGCCTGGACGACGGCCGTTCTTTTGAGTTTGGCGTGGTGCTTTTGCGCCTGTACGCGCTGGGGCTCTTTTTTGCCATGCTGCGCCAGCTCTTTACCAGCGTGCAAAACGCGCTCAACCGCACGGCGATTTCGTGGCTGGGCACGGTGGGGCAGACGGTCTTGGCATACATCCCGCTGGTCTTGTTGCTGCCGCGCGTGTGGGGCATCAACGGCGCCTTTGCCGCGCTGCCGGTCTCGGAGCTGTTGGCCTTTGCGGTGTGCGCGGCCTTTGCCGCGGCCAAGGGCGGTAACATTTTACGTGCGCGTACCTGGACTTTGTTGCCCGCCGACTGGGGCCAAGAGACCGAGGCCGAGTTTGGCATCGACGGCTCGCCGGGCTCGTACGACGCGGCCTACCAGGCCATCAGCGCGTTTTGCGAGGCCGAGGGCATCGACCGCAAGGGTACCGAGTTTGCCGCCCACACTGCCGAGGAGCTGGCCCTTCTCATCTTGGCCCACCGTCGCGACGGCGAGAGGGCCGCGGGGCGCCTGGAGCGCGTGGGCAAGAGCGTGACCGGCTCGGGCGCCGAGCAAAAGACGGGCGTCGAGTACCGTCTGGTCGTTTTGGGCGACGAGCTGTCGCTGCGTCTGCGCTTTGCCGGCCAGCCGTACAACCCGCTGGCCGCCGAGCGCGTGGCCGGGTCGTTTGAGCTGCAGCTCATTGACATGTCGACGGCCTCGCAGGACTACCGCCACGCGCTGGGAATCAACAACTTGATTTTGAGGATTCGCAAGTAGGGCGGGCGACGCGGGCTGCGGGGCCGGGCTGCGCCGTGTCGGGTTTCTCGCCGCTAGATTAAGCCCAAAAGCACGTACGCCACGACGCCAATGACGCAGCACCACAACATTGACCTGGTCTTTCTTGCCACAACCACCGTGACAGCGGCGGCGAGAAGCGCAACCAGACTGGTCTTGGGGTCCTGCGCCAGCGTGGTGGGCGAGAAGAGGTCGTTGGCCACCAGCGCGGCAAAGGCCGCGGGCGGGATGTAGCCCAGTGCTCGCACGACGCTTTGCGGCAGGCTGCGGCCTCGTAGGGCAAAGATGGGCAGCACGCGGCAGGCCAAAACGACGCCAAACGTGCAGAGCCAGATGACGAGAAAATCCTGCGTGCTCACTGGGCGTCACCGCCTTTTGCGGGTGCGGCGGGCGAGACGGGCTCGGCACTGCCGTTGCGCCCGGCCCATAAAATCGCAGCTACAACGCCCGCGACGGCCCCGGCCGGTACTGCGACCTCGGTCCAGCCAACGGCCTTGCAGCCCACGACCACCGCCGCAGCGGCCACGGCCGCCACGGTCTTCTCGCCGCCTTGGCCCTCGAGCTGGGACCACAGCAGGTAGACGAAAAGCGCCGTCATGGCAAAGCTGGCCACGGCCGTGGGAATCTGCAGGACGCCGCCCACGGCGCCGCCCGCCGCCACCGAAGCGGCCCAGGTCGCGATGGTCACCAGGTTGAGGGCCAG
>CAVKOL010000037.1:0-8585 GCA_963658035.1 Bacteroidaceae bacterium | reverse complement strand
TTTTGCAGGTAGGGGGCAAGCGAGGCCGAGTACAGGGCAAAGCGCAGCGAAATCGCGCCCACGCTGGCCACGATCGTGGCGGCGGGCAGCCCGGCCAGCCACAGGTTCGAGATCATGAACTGCGCCCCGCCCGAGATGACGGTCACGCTAAGCAGGAACCCCTGCGCGGGGCCAATGCCGCACTTGGAGCCCAGGATGCCGCACGCCATCCCAAGGGGGATATAGGACAGCATGATGGGCCAGGCCATGGCCAGGACGTCTTTGATGATGGGCTGTTGCGAGGTGGTGCTGGTGCTCACGGGGCGGTGCGCCTGCGCTTTCAGGGGTCTGAAACTGAAATGCCTTTTCAGTTTGATTTGCTATAGTGCCTGGGTCTTTTCTATCACGGAGGTAAAGATGCAGGCAAATTCGCAGGCCAGTGTTGAGAAACCGGCAACATTCGAACGCGTTTTGGACGCGCGACTGATCATGAGCGTGGTGGCCGCGGGCATCATGTCGTTTTGCGGCGTCACCGTCGAGACGGCCATGAACGTGACGTTTCCAACTTTGATGTCCGAGTTTGGTATTGGGACGTCAACGGTTCAGTGGCTTACCACGTCCTATCTGCTGGTTCTTGCGGCAATTGTGCCCACATCGTCTTACCTTAACCGGCGCTTTGCCACCAAGCACGTGTTTGTGGCGGCTATGTGCTTTTATATCTCGGGCATCGTGTGCGGATTCACGGCCCAGAGCTTCCCGGCGCTGATCGTGGGCCGCCTGCTTGAGGGCATGGGCACCGGCATCGCGCTGCCGCTGATGTTCAACATCATCACCGAGCAGGCGCCGCGCGACTGCATGGGCACCATGATGGGCGTGGGCACGCTGGTTACGGCCATGGCGCCGGCGGTGGGGCCCTCGGTGGGCGGCTGGCTGGCCGAGAACTTTGGCTGGCGCATGATCTTTGCGGCTCTGCTGCCGGTGCTGGGCGTGGCCTTTTTGTTGGGCATTTTCTCGATTCGCCAAAGCCACGAGGTGGTGCGCGAGAAGTTTGACGTTGCGGGGTGGCTGGCCGTCTCGGCGAGCTTTGCCGCGCTGGTCTTTGCGGTTGACCTGGGCGCGGGCTTTGGGTGGACCAGCCCGGCTACGCTGGGGCTTTTTGCCGCGTTTGCCGTGTGCCTGGGGCTGTTTGTGGTGCGCGAGCGCGCTGTCGCGGCGCCGCTGATCCACCTGTCCATCTTTGAGAGCCGCCGCTTTGTGATGGGCGTCGTCGCCATCGTCTGCCTGCAGTTTGTTGTGCTGGGGCTGAGCTTCTTGATTCCCAACTACTCGCAGCTGGTGATGGGGGCGGGCGCCACCGAGGCCGGGTCCATCTTGCTGCCGGGTTGCGCGGTGGGCGCCGTGATGGCGCCGCTCTCGGGCCAGATCCTGGACAAGCTGGGGGCGCGAAAGCCCATTCTTACGGGCGCTGCCTGCGCGTTTGTGGGCGTGGCGCTGTTCTGCGCGTTTAGCGCCGCGCTGCCCACGGCGCCTGCCATCTGCTTCTATATCTTGTTCGCGTTTGGCCAGAGCCTTATGGTGGGCAACTCGATGACCACATCGCTTTCGTTCTTGCCGGCCGCCACCAAGGCCGACGGCAACGCCGTGATCAACACGCTGCAGCAGCTCTCGGGCGCGGTGGGCACGAGCGTGGCCTCGGCCATCGTCAATGCGGCCCAGGTAGGGGCAGCCGCCGACGCCATGGCCGCGGCAACCGCCGCCGGCACCCGCGAGGCCTACCTGCTGCTTGCCGTCGTGGCCGTCGTCCCCTTTGCCGCCATGTTCTGGGTCACCGCCAAGCGCGATTAGGCGCCCGGCGGCCCTTTTTTGCGTCTCCAAAACAACTGGCGCGACTTTTCTTGGTTTAAATCGGGTTAGGCAAAGTAGCCAACGGCTTTTGCTTCAAGCCCAACTGGGCAAACGCGGCAAAACCCGCCCCGGCTACTTGCCAGGTTGCGATTTAAACCAAGAAAAGTCGCGCCAGTTTGTTCGCGAGCCCGCCTAAAGCACTTTCAAGCCAGATTTGCGTACCGCGGCGATGCCCTCGGGGCTTTCGTCGTCGCAGATAAGGGCCTCGAAGTCGTCGAAATCGGCGTAGCGGTAGCTGCCAAAGCTCACCAGCTTGCGCGACTCGGCCACCAGGTAGTTTTGCTTGGTGCGCGCGACCACAGCCTGCTTGACGATGCCGTCCTCGGGCGCGTGCGTCGTGATTTCCTGCGTGGCCGGGTCCACGCCATAGCAACCCATAAACGACAGGTCAAAGCGGTAGTTCTCCAGCGCCGCCACGCACGAGCCGCCCACAAAGCCGTCGTATCCCATGCGCAAGATCCCGCCGGGGCACAGGGCCGTGACCTCGGGGCTCTTTGCCAGCGCCTTAAGCACGCCGATCATCGTCGAGACTACGTTGCAGCAGATCTGCCGCTCGGCGATGAGCTGCGCCAAGAACAAGTTAGTGGTAGAGATGTCCAAGAACACCGTCGACTCGGGCCGAATGAGCTCGACCGCCTTGGCGGCGATCGCGCGCTTTTGCGGCACCATCGTGCCAATGCGGTCGACGACGTTGGGCTCGGGCGTGGCCTGAAGCGCCGTCGCCCCGCCATACACGCGCTTGCACTTGCCCTCGTTTGCGAGCTGCTTCAAATCCTTGCGGATGCAGTCCTCGGTCACATCAAAACGCTTTGCCAGGTCGCCAACGGTCACGCGCCCGTTGGTCTCCAAAAGCTTGACGATTCTTTGCTGGCGCTCTTCGAGAAACATCGTTTTCCTCTCGCTCGGCTGCGAAAAGAGTATACGCACAAGTTGCGCCCAGCCCGACTCAATACGAAACAATAACCGCTGAGCGGCAAAATAAGATGCAATCGTACAAAGTAAGACCAAACACGAAAGGCCCAGGAAAACGGCCTAAACCGCTACGAATAATGATGGTGCCTAACATAAGGTTGATACTGTTAACTACCGCTCGCCGACAGTTTGTTGCCACTGACAACAAACTGTTTTCCATCGGGATAGTTGCCAGTGACAATCAACTCGAAACGAAGGCCGGCGCACCCGCCCGGCCACAGTACCTTGCGAGAAACCCAGCGAGAAAGGACATCCCATGCGTCATCTTCTGCTCGTTAGCCACGGAACCTTTGCCCCCGGCCTCCACAGCGTTTTGAAGATGCTCGTGGGCGATCGCGACGACGTCCTTTCCACCAGCCTCGAGGACGGCATGGGTGCCGACGTCTTCACCACCAACGTCGATGCCCTGGTTGCCGATTTCGCCGCAGACGACGAGGTTGTCGTCCTGGCCGACATCATCGGCGGCTCGCCCTTGACCTGCACGCTCAACGTTTTGGCCCAGAAGGGTCTTCTCGCCAACACCATTGCTTTCACCGGCATGAACCTGCCCATGGCCATGGCCGCCGCGATGGAGCTGCAGACCGCCAGCCTCGCCGACCTCAAGGGCTCGCTGGCAGACGAGGGCCGCGCCGGCGTCATGGAGTACGCGATTGAGCTTCCCGCCGAGGACGACGAGGACGACATCTAAGCCGCCCGCCCGACGCCCCGTCCCACCAGGCTTTTCTCGGCACATCGCCGATACGCACCGTCAACAGGCAAGACGACAAGCAAAGGAGAAGGCAATGATTTCTTTTATCCGCATCGACGACCGCATGATCCACGGCCAGACCGTTACCCGCTGGTCCCTCGAGTACCCCTGCGACGGCCTGATCGCCGTCAACGACGCCGCGGCGTCCAACCCCGTCCTTAAGCAGGCCTACAAGTCCGCTTCGGGCAAGAAGACCTTTGTGTGGACCCTCGAGCACTTCCAGGAGGTGCAGGAGAAGGTCTTGAACTCCAAGGACCAGTACTTCCTGATCACCAAGAACCCGCTGGACATGAAGAAGATCTTGGTCGACATGGGCTTCAAGCCCGGCATCGACCGCGTCATCGTGGGTCCCTGCAACGACCGCCCCGGCACCACCAAGCTGGGCAACAACCAGTCCATCACCCAGGAAGAGGCTCAGGCCTTCGAGGACATCACCAACGCCGGCTTCACCGTCGAGTTCGCCCTTCTTAAGGAGAAGAGCATCGGCGAGTGGCCCAAGTTCCGCGGGCAGTTTGGCTTCTAGGCCGCGTTGCCTGGGAAGGCAGCTCGCGCCCCGCGCCCCGCGCCGCGTAGGCCCGGCGGCCCCAGGCCCCGGCCGCGCGCAAAGAAGGTAACTAGGCCCGCAGGGAGGCGGGCCCAAGACAAGGAAAGGTAGGAAGGCAATGACAGTCAACGTGTTCCAAGCCGCGCTGTTCGGTCTGTTTGCCTGCCTGGCATCTATGCCTGGCATGGGCGGCACCTCGTTCGGCAACTACACCCTAGGACGTCCTTTGGTGGCAGGCCTCGTGGTGGGCCTCATCATGGGCGACGTGCGCTCCGGTATCCTGATCGGCGCCGCCATCCAGCTCGTCTACATCGCGCTGGTTACCCCCGGCGGCACCGTCTCGGCCGACGTCCGCGCGGTGTCCTACATCGGCATCCCCCTGGCTATCCTGGCCGTTAACGCCCAGGGCCTCGACCCCAACTCTGCCGAGGCCGCCGGCCTGGCCGCCTCTCTGGGCGCCGCCGTTGGTACCCTGGGCACCGTCCTGTTCTACGGCACCGCCACCATCAACCTGGTGTGGCAGGGCATGGGCTGGAAGTGGCTCGAGAAGGGCGACCTGCACAAGCTCTACCTGGTCGACATGGTCCTGCCTTGGATCGGCCACATCCTGTGCTCCTTCATCCCCACGTTCATCATCACCATGGGCGGCGCGACGATGGTCGACCTCATGAAGACCTACATGCCCATGGACGGCATCGCGATGAAGACCCTCTTCACCGTTGGTTCGCTTCTCCCCACCGTCGGTATCGCAATCCTGCTTAAGCAGGTCATCTCCAAGCCCACCGACTTCCTGACGTTCTTCTTTGGCTTCACTTTGTCCGCCGTCATGGGCTGCAACCTGATCGCCGCCGCCGGCATCGGCTGCTTCTTCGCCCTGATCAACTTCAAGATCGAGTCCATGAAGATCGACCTCGACAAGATCCACGTTTCCGGAGGCGCAATCGCAGCCGGTGCCGATGATGAAGAGGAGGAGGACATCTAATGGCAGAGAAGAAACTCTCTAAGGCTGCCCTTAACAAGTCTTTCCGCAACTGGTACTACGGCAACCTTACCTGCTTCTCGCAGGAGCACATGCAGACCTTTGGTTACCTTTGCTCCATGCTTCCTCTGGTCGAGGAGCTCTATGACACGCCCGAGGAGCAGAAGGACGCGCTCATGACCTACAGCGCCTTCTTCAACACCGAGCCCCAGCTCGGCGCCCTGGTCGTCGGCATCACCGCCGGCCTCGAGGAGGCCCGCGCCAACGGCGAGGCCATCGACTCCGACGCCATCAACGGCATCCGTGCCGGCCTCATGGGCCCGGTCGCCGGCCTTGGCGACTCGCTGGTCGTCGGCACCTTGATCCCCATCCTTTTGGGCATCGCCCTGGGCCTTTCCACCGACGGCAGCCCGCTCGGCGCCATCTTCTACATCGTCGTGTGGAACCTGCTCATGTGGTTTGGCATGAAGTTCGCCTACGATCAGGGCTACCAGCTCGGCGGCAAGGCCGTTGAGTCCCTGGTTGGCCCTACTGCGCAGGCCCTTCGTGACTCCATCGTCATGGTCGGTACCGTGGTTATCGGCGCCGTTGCCGCCACGTGGGTGTCCATCTCCTGCAGCCCCAGCCTCACGCTGCCGGGCGGTACCACGTTCCAGAGCACCCTGGACGGCATTTTCCCCAAGCTTCTGTCCATGGTCTTCACCGTGCTTTGCTGGTGGCTCATGACCAAGAAGAAGCTCTCCCCGGTCGTCACCATGCTTATCCTGGTCGTCATTGCTTTTGTCGGCGTCCTCGTTGGCTTCTTCGACCCGGCTCTGAGCTACTAAGCCTGGGCGCTGTCGCCGCGCCCACCCGCCCCACGGGGTAGGCAAGCGCAGGCGACGGCATCTCACGCGGGCACGGGCGCATGGCAAGGGCGTCCGTGCCCGCGTTTTTTGTTATGGTTGGTCGGCCGGCGGCAAGAGGGCCGCGCGGCCACGACGGCAAGAAGGGGCACCCCATGGCGCTTGACACCTCCAACTGGACCAAGGACGACCTGCTCAAAGAGGCGGGCATGCAGACGACGGCCATCCAAAAGATCAAGGTTTGGCTGCGCCTGGCGTACTCGGCCGCGACGGTTGGGTTTCTTCTCGGCTGGTGGGGAATCTACGGCAGCGGCCCGTTTGCGGTGGGCATCGTGGGCGTGGTGTTGCTGGTAGTGGGCGTGCTTCTCGCCGTTCCTATTAAGATCGGGGTCACCAACGCCGAGAAGAACGTCGAGCGGATCTTGGCCGCCGTCGAGGGGAAGGACGGCGCAGGCGCGCCACGCGGCGCGGCCCCGGTGGGCGGCCCGGCCCCGGCGACCCGGGATTCGGGCGATTCCGTAGAGTAGGCACCAAATGGCTTACGTTGTCCCAAACTTTTGATAACATGCCAGTCCGTACAACTGTTGGGTAGCGGGAAAGGATCTGCGGGCGCGTTTTTGGGCGCGGCAGACGTGCGATGGATTACGAGGACGCGGCAAATAAGCTGATCAAGTACTCCAAGGCCCTGGCAAAGGGCTCTTTGTCGAGTGCGTATGGCCTTACCATGGGTGAAGGCCCGGTTCTTGCGTACATTTGCCGCACTGGCGAGTCTCTTAACCCTTCCGACCTGGCCAAACGCCTGGGTTACACCCGCTCGCGCATGACGCGCATCCTGGATTCGCTGGCCGCAAAGGGCTACATCAAACGTGAAAGCGACAAGAACGACGGTCGCCGCGTGCTTGTGACCGCTACCCAGGAAGGTCGCCAGCACTCGCGCGACACCCGCGACGAGGGCGTGGGCAACCTGGCCGATAGCCTCTCGGTCCTGGGCGAAGAAGACACGCGGGAGCTGATCCGCGTGCTTGAGAAGGCCTACAGCATCACGTACGACCGCGAGGGAATCGTCATCCCAGAGGACAAAAAATAACGCCGCGCTTATGACGCGGCGTTTTTTATAGCCTTGCTGATATATTTTGTTTGCGAGACGGGCATGGCCACGTCTTTTGTTATCTCTTTACTTCACCTTGACCAGCTCGTACTCGTGCGTGCCCAGGCCGATCTTCTCGGCGTGGGCTATACAGGACTGCCACTCGGCGTCGGGGTGGGTGACGTAGAACTTGTCGTGGGCGTGGGCCTCGTCCAGCTGGTCCGCGGCCTCGAGCTTGGCGCGCATGCGGGTGTACTCCGAGTCGGGGTTGGGCGCGGCGGCGTTCACGGCGTCGGCGCAGGCCTGGTCGATGGCCACGGGGTCGAAGCTTGCAAAGAAGCCCAGGTCGGGGGCGATGGCGACGTCGTTCTCGTCGTGGCAGTCGCAGTTGGGGGACAAATCGATCGCCAGGCTGATGTGGAAGCACGGCCGGCCGTCGCAGATGGCCTTGGTGTACTCGGCGATCTTGCAGTTGAGGACCTCGACGGCCTGGTCGTAGTCGGGGCGGATGGCGTCTTGGTTGCAGGTGGCGATGCAGCGGCCGCAGCCCACGCAGCGATCGTGGTCGATGGTGGCCACGTGGACCTGGCGGGTCTTGCCGTTTGCCAGTTCGACTTCGCGCGTCTCGTCAAACGAGAAGGCGCCGTGCGCGCAGATCTTCTCGCATTGACGGCAACCCACGCAGCGGCGGGCGGCGACGCTCGGTTTACCTGCGGCGTGTTGCTCCATCTTGCCCGCACGAGAGCCGCCGCCCATGCCCAGGTTCTTCATGGCGCCGCCAAAGCCGGCCTGCTCGTGGCCCTTGAAGTGGGTGAGGCTGATCACGATGTCGGCGTCCATGAGGGCGCGGCCGATCTTGGCGGCCTTGACGTACTCGCCGCCCGCGACGGGGACCTCGACCTCGTCGGAGCCCTTGAGGCCGTCGGCGATGATGGTGTGGCAGCCGGTCTGGAACGGGTTGAAGCCGTTGGCGTAGGCCGAGTCCAGGTGGTCCAGGGCGTTTTTGCGTCCGCCCACGTAAAGGGTGTTGCAGTCGGTGATGAAGGGCTTGCCGCCCAGCTCGCGCACCACGTCGACGACGGCGCGGGCGTAGTTGGGGCGCAGGAAGCTTAGGTTGCCCGGCTCGCCCAGGTGCATCTTGATGGCCACGTACTTGTTTTGGAAGTCGATCTGGTCGATGCCCGCCGCGCGGATCAGGCGCTTGAGCTTGTTGGGCAGCCCGTCGCCCGGGCGCGTGTGCAGGTCGCAGAAATAGACCTTCGAAGGCTCCATGGTGTTCCTCTCGTTTGGGTTTTGCGCGGCCGGCGGCCCCTCAGCCGCGCCCGCGATGGGGATATTCTCGCACAGCCGGGCGCAGGGCGCGGTTTTGGGCCCGTTCCATGACCGGATTGGTTGCCCGCCTGATTTATCCCGGTTTAAAACTGGGTTCACCGAGTAGACCGCCCCTGGTGCCACTTCGCCAACTGGGCAAACGTCACTGGACGGAGCCCGGCTACTCGACAATGTCGATTTTAGTCCGGGATAAG
>CAVKOL010000036.1:0-17303 GCA_963658035.1 Bacteroidaceae bacterium | reverse complement strand
AGGTCTTCCCCGAGGTCACGGGCCTTCTCACCTCGACGCCGCTGCTGCCGGGCCTGGACGGCCGCAAGATGAGCAAGTCCTACGGCAACGCCATCTCGATCAGCATGACCGCCGAGGAGACCGCCAAGCTCATCAAGAAGGCGCAGACCGACTCCGAGCGAAACATCACCTTTGACCCCGACAACCGCCCGCAGGTCTCGGCCCTTCTCACCACCGCGGGCATCTGCTGCGGCCGCGACCCCAAAGAACTTGCCGACGAGATCGGCATGGGCGGCGGCGGTCAGCTCAAGAAGGTCGTCACCGAGGCCGTGAACGGCCGTTTTGCCGAGATTCGCGAGAAGCGCTGCGAGCTTTTGCAGGACATGGACTACATCAAGGACGTCATCAACGACGGCAACAAGCGCGCCAACGCCATCGCGCACGAGACGCTGTGCGAGGTCCGCGAGGCCATGGGCATGGTCTACTAGGCAGCCCAAACCGCACGAGAAGCACCGACGGCGCCGCAAGCAGCGCCAAACCAGGGAAGGTCGAACCACATGATCGAAGACCTAAAGATCAACGAGGCCCAAAAAGAGCTCTATTACGAGAAGGGCTGGTGGCGCGACCAGACAATCGCGGACGTGTGGGAAGAGCAGTGGCCCAAGCGCGCCGACAGCGTCTATGTGATCGACGAGCTTGGCCGCTCTCTTACCTACGGCGAGGTCAACGCCGGTGCCGCCCGCTTGGCGGCCTGGCTCAAGGAAGTCGGCGTGCAAAACGGCGACGTCGTCTCGTTCCAGGTGCCCAAGTGGGTCGAGTCGGCAATCGTCTACGTGGCCTGCCTTAAGGTGGGCGCGGTCATGCACCCGGTGGCCACCAACCTCAACGCCGTCGACGTCGAGTTCATCATCAACCAGGTGAAGCCCGTCGTCTTCATCTGCCCCACGTTCTTCCACAACACCGATTACGAGATGCAGTACGACATGTTCCGCGAGACGACCAAGAGCCTTCGCGCGGTCATGCTGATCGACCGTGAGTACCCGGCGCACAACGCCTCTATTCCCACCTTTGACAAGGTGATGAAGGGCTACGAGCCGCTGAATGAGCCCTCGCCCTCGCTCCCCGACGAAGTCGCCTGCATCCTTACGACCTCGGGCACCACGGGAAAGCCCAAGGCGGCGATGCTTACCCACAACAACCTGCTCTTTTGCGAGCGCGTCTATGTTGAGGCGGCCGAGCTCACCCAAGACGACGTGGTGTGGATGCCCTCGCCCCTCAACCACGCGACGGGCTTTTGCCACGGCCTTATCGCCACTATGACGGTGGGCGGGCGCACCGTTTTGCAGCTCAACTACAACGCCAAGGGCGCCGTGGAGCTGATCAACCGCGAGGGCTGCACGTGGTCCCACGGCGCCACGCCCTTCATCTTCGATATCCTGCGCTACCTCGACGAGACGGGCCTCGAGATTCCCTCGATGCGCCTGTACAACTGCGGCGGCGCGCCCGTGCCCTCTCAGTTGGTGAAGTGGGCCTACAAGCACGGCATCCTCTTGAGCGAGTCCTACGGCGCCACCGAGAGCTTCCCGCACCTTTACGTGCCGCCCGAGAAGTGCCTTGAGTGGGACGGCCAGTTCTCGGGCATCGCCTACGAGGGCATCGAGGTGCGCGTGGTGGACAAGCAGCACAACGAGGTGCCACGCGGCAAGGTTGGCGAGGAGGCCAGTCGCGGGCCCAATGTCTTTGTTGGCTACCTCAACCAAAAGGACCAGACCGACAAGCTCTTGGACGACGACGGCTGGTATTACTCGGGCGACCTGTGCACCATGGATGACCAGGGGCGCATTCACATCGTGGGCCGCATCAAGGACATCATCATCCGCGGCGGCGAGAACATCTCGATGCGCGAGGTGGACGAGAGCGTCCTGGGCTGGGACCAGGTATGCGACCTGGCAACCGTGGGTATGCCCGACGAGCGCCTGGGCGAGAGGATCTGCCTGTTTGCCGTGCGCTCGCCCAAGGCAGATCATGCGCTGGAGCTAAGCGAGCTTCTCGCCTACCTCGAGAACAAGGGCGTGGCCAAGCGCCTGTGGCCCGAGCGCGTGGTGGAAGTCGACCAGATCCCGCGCACGCCCACGGGCAAGGTCAAGCGCTTTGTTCTGTCCAAAGAAATCGCGGAGCGCATGGAAGCCGAGAAGAAGGCCGCCGCAGAGGAAGGAGCCCAGGAGTAGATGTCGTTCCAGGATGGACTTGAGATAACCATCACCTTTGCCGACAAGACGCGCGCGTGCGCGGATATGCCCATCGTCGATGAGATCCGACAGCAGTACGGCTATGTCCACGGCGGGGCCACGATCAGCCTGCTGGAGACCGTGGCGGGCGCCTGCGTCGAGAAGTACGTCGACCTAACCCAAGAGCGTCCCTTTGGCACGCACCTGGACATCCACCACATCAAGACCGGCAAGAACGGCGTCCTTCACGCCAAGGCGGTGCTCGACGCCGTCGAGGGCGGAAACAAGTACATCTTCCACGGCGTCGTGCGCGACGACGAGGGCGACGTCATCTCGACGGGAAAAATCGTCTACCGCGTGGTGACGCTCGAGCGCCTTCGCGAGAAGGAGGCGCAGTACGCCGCGGAGCACGGCAGATAAGTCGCCTGCGACCTAACCACGCAAACAAAAGCAGCCCCCGGATTCATCGGCGAATCCGGGGGCTGCTTGCATATACGGGCAGGTGCTAGTGTGTGCGTCGCAGCGCCTTCTCGACGGCCAAAACAACGGCGACCGAGGCAAACGCGACGGCGAACTTCGCGAAGACCCAGGTCTCGGGCAGCAGCGCCACCTTGTACGGGTCGTCGAAGACCGCAGTGCCCGTCACGGCGAGAAGCGCGAACGAGAGGATGTTGAGCACCGGCATGTGCCACAGGTAGACCGGCATGGTGTTGCGGCCGATGAAGCACAAAAGCTTGTCGTGGCCGTGCAGCACGCCCTCGAGCTGGCGCATGAGGCAGCAGATGAAGATGCTGCCTCCCAGGCCGCCAATGAACGAGATGAAGACGCTGGCCACGCCGTACTCGCCCCAGTAGCCCACGAGGAGCATGACGTTGGCGGCACCGCCCGCAACCGCAAGGGCGGCCGCGATAAGGGATGCCGGCATCGCCACCATGAGCTTCTTGGAGTCGGTGAAGACGCCCTTCTCCTTGCAGATAAGGCCCGCGATCATGGCGGCGCAGCCCCAGAAACCGCGACCGATGCCGTAGGGGAACTCGGGCGCGATCAAGGTCTCGGTCCAGGCGCCAACGCACAAGAGGACGATCGCCACCAGGTCGTGCCAGCCGTTCTTACGGATCTTCTTGGCATAGACGTAAAACAGAGACGACGCCACGAACATCGCGGGCAAGAACCACAGGTGGCAGGTGAGCGGCAGCACCGTGTCGATAAGCCCGTCTCCGTTGGGGTGGAAGTTCTTGAGCCAGTACAACGTTTGAGTGGCGTCGCCCAGCTCGGGCACCAACGCCGAGCCCCAAAGCCCGCCCAGCAAAGCCAAGAGCACGATGCCGGGGCCACCGTAGCCCAAATACATCGCACGCGGGATCTCAAGAAGGCCCAGGACCGCCGTGGCGATCCAAAACGGGATGAGGATCCCCTTAAAGCGGGCCTTGATGGCCTCCCTCACCGGGCGCCTGCCGCTGTAGACGTAGCCGGAAACGAAGAAGAAGAACAGCATCGTGATCGAGCCGTTGTTGGGCAGGGGTATCGCCACGTGGTTGAGCGGCACCCACAGCATCACGAGTGCCTTGCCGTAATCCAGAAACTTATCGCGTTTGGTGATGCCTTGAGCCATGAAGCAAAACTCCTATTTGGTGCGGTCGCGCATTGGGACAAACAGAGGGCAGGTGCGCCGCTTAGTTCCACGTGTCCTTGAGCGTGGCGTACATGACGGCCTTGATCGAGTGCAGGCGGTTCTCGGCCTCCTCGAAGGCGCGGCTGCGGTCGGACTCAAAGACCTCGTCGGTCACCTCGAGCTCGGGCAGACCGAACTTCTGGAAGACGTCCTCGCCGATGGTGGTCTTGCGGTCGTGGAAGCTGGGCAGGCAGTGCATGAAGATGCAGTCGTCTGCGGCCATCTCCATGGCAGCGGCGTTGACCTGGTACTTGGAGAGAAGCTCGATGCGCTTGCCCCACAGCTCGTAGGGCTCGCCCATGGAGACCCAGATGTCGGTGTAGATGACGGAGGCGCCGCCCGCGCCCTCGGGCACATCCTCGGTGAGGGTGATGGTAGAGCCCGTCTCGGCGGCGATGGCGCGGCACTGCTCGACCAGCTCGGCGGCAGGCATCTGCTCCTTAGGGCCGCAGGCGCAGAAGTCCATGCCCAGCTTGGCGCACACGACCATGAGCGAGTTGCCCACGTTGTTGCCGGCGTCGCCCATGAAGGTGAGCTTGCGGCCATGCAGGTCGCGGCCAAACTCCTCCTGGACCGTCAACATGTCGGCGATCATCTGCGTGGGGTGGAACTCGGTGGTAAGGCCGTTCCACACGGGGACACCGGCGTAGGCGGCCAGCTCCTCGACGCGGGCCTGCTCAAAGCCGCGGTACTCGATGCCGTCGAACATGCGGCCAAGCACGCGGGCGGTGTCTGCCATGGACTCCTTCTTGCCGATCTGCGAGCCAGAAGGATCAAGATAAACGGCGTGCATGCCCAAATCGGCCGCGCCCACCTCAAACGAGCAGCGGGTGCGCGTGGAGGTCTTCTCAAAGATAAGGGCGATGTTTCTGCCCTCAAGGTAGCGGTGCGGCTCGTGGTTGTGTTTCTTCTCCTTGAGCTCGGCGGAAAGGTCGATCAGGTACTGGATCTCCTCGGGGGTGAAGTCCAGGAGCTTCAAGAAGCTCCTGCCAGAAAGGTCAACGCTCATGGGTGCTCCTTACAACAGGAAAAAGACGGGTCGTGAGACGAACTTACACATTGTAAACTAAAGGTCCTCGCGGATAAACGCCATGCTCATGCAGTGCGGGCCGCCACGGCCGCGCGACAGCTCGGCCGAGGGGATCTCCAGCAGGTTGAGCCCCTGCTTGTACAAGATCTCGTTGGTGACGGCGTTTCTCTGGTAGACAAAGACGGTGCCGGGGCGCACGGCCAGCGTGTTGGAGCCGTCGTTCCACTGCTCGCGGGCACTGGCGATGGGGTCTTCTCCGCCGCACTTGATCAGGCGAACGCTTGGCAGGTCCAGGGCCTCGGCCAAGACCTTGTCCAGTGGCTTGTCGTCCAAGGCGCGGATGGCGACCTCGCCCTCGACGGCGCCGCGCGTGAGCTCAAAGACCTTAAGGGTGCCCAAAATGCCCGGGTGCACGGTGAACATATCAACGTCTACCTGCGTAAAGACGGTATCCAGGTGCATGAACGAGCGCTTGTGCGGGATCGAGAAGGCATAGACGCTCGTGATGCCCGACGCCGGCTCGCCCCAAAGCAGGCGCCGGCCAAGCACGTCGATGCCCGCGGGCGAGGTGCGCTCGGAGATGCCGATGCCCACCGCGTGCGGGCCCAGCACCAATATGTCGCCGCCCTCAACAGAGAAGGGCGACTCGCTCTCGTGCCAAATGGGCGTGCCCGCGTAGTCGGGGTGGTACTTAAAGACGATCTGGCCAAACAAGGGCTCGCGGCGGCGTGTGGCCGACCACATGCTGTTAAGAGAGACGCCCTGCCCTATGACCGAGAAGGTGTCGCGCGTGAAGTACGTGTTGGGGATGGGGTCCACCACCAAAGGATCGTCCATGTTTCCGCGCGTCATCATGAGGTCGGCAAGAGACAGGCCCTTCTTGGGCGCCAGGTCAAGCTCGTCTGCGCGCACGCCCTCGATGAGCTTGTCCACCAAGGCCACGGGGTCGTCGATACCGGCGAGAAGCTCGTCCAAGGCCTCGAGCACTCCCCTGCCGTTGACGCCGCACTCCATGAGCCAGCGGCCCACCAGCTCGTGGCGGGCGTCCGGACAGGCGCGCAGGGCCTCGGCCACCAGTTGGTCCAGGTAGACGACCTCGACGCCCTCGTCGCGCAACATCTGCGCGAAGGCGTCGTGCTCGGCCTGGGCCACCTGCAAATATGGGATGTCGTCGAAGAGCAGCGGCGCCAGGTTGTCTGGCGAGAGGTTCAAGAGCTCGTCTCCGGGACGGTGCAGCATCACCTTTTTAAGGGGCCCGATCTCGGAGCGGATATGCAGACCACAAGACATGTGCGTGTCCTTCCGGCGCCGCAGCCCAAGGCCGCGACGCAAGTCCTATCTTCTTGACACAACCTTAACCCAAAGGACCCGTCGCAGAGCAGGCGGGCTGCTATCATTTACACCATTGACAGCAAACCGCCGCATACGGCAAACGTTTTATATAAGAGGTGACTTCAAATGGCCAAGGACAAGGCCCCCAAGGCAAAAGAGAAGGATAAGGAGAAGCCCGCTAAGGCAGACAGCGAGCAGGCCAAGAAGAAGGACAAGGAGCCGCGTGACTACTCCTACACGCAAAACCGCGAGCTCAGCTGGCTTCGCTTCGACGACCGCGTCTTGGACGAGGCATTTGACGAGAAGGTCCCCCTCTTCGAGCGCCTGAAGTTCTGCGAGATCTTTGAGTCGAACTTAAACGAGTGGTTTATGATCCGCGTTGGCGGCCTGTCCGACCTGGCCTCCCTTAAGAACCAGCCCAAGGACAACAAATCAAACGAGACCCCCGGCGAGCAGCTCTCGTCGATCTTCGGCGTGCTGCCGCAGCTCATCGAGCGCCACGAGAAGGCCCTGCACGCCGTCGAGGCCGAGCTTTGCGGCCACGGCCTGGTGCGCGTGGGCACGCAGGACCTCACGGCCGCAGACCTCGACCTTCTCAGCAAGTACTTTGACAAGAACCTGGCGCCCATCGTCTCGCCCATGGTCGTCGACCCGCGCCACCCCTTCCCCAACCTCAAGAACGGCCGCCTATACGTGGCCTGCTCGCTTTCGGGCAACGGCGAGAACAACATGCTGGGCATCATCGAGCTGCCCACGTCGGAGCCTCGCGTGGTCAAGTTGAGCGAGACGACCAAGGCCTTTAGGTACGTGCTGCTGGAAGACGTTTTGCGCCTTAACCTGGGCCAGTGCTTTGGCGACTACGCGCCCGCCGAGTCGGCCGTGCTTCGCGTGACCCGCAACGCCGACATCGACCCCGACGACGAGGGCGTCGAGGAGGAAGAGGACTACCGCCAGCACATGAAGAAGGTCCTCAAGATGCGCCAGCGGCTGCAGCCGGTGCGCCTTGAGATCCAGGACAGCCTAAACGCGGAGCTTGAGGCCCTGATCGTCGAGGAGCTTGAGCTCGAGGAGCGCCGCGTCTTCCACGTCACGCGCCCGCTTGCCTTGGGCTACGTCTACGGCCTTGAGTCCAACATCCCCGACTTCGAGCACGGCGCCTGCACCTTCGCGCCCTTCGAGCCCCAGCCCTCGCCGATGGTCGTCGCGGGCGAGCCCATGCGCGGCCAGGTCGAGGACCACGACATCCTTCTCACCTACCCGTACGAGTCGATGGGCCCGCTGCTTCGCCTGCTGCGCGAGGCCTCGGCCGACGACGCCTGCATCTCGATCAAGATCACCCTGTACCGTGTGGCCAAGAGCAGCCACCTGTGCGAGAGCCTGATCGCCGCGGCCGAGAACGGCAAGGACGTGACCGTCCTCATGGAGCTGCGCGCCCGCTTTGACGAGGCCAACAACATCGCCTGGGCCGAGAGGCTCGAGGACGCCGGCTGCACCGTGATCTACGGCTCGGAGGGCTTCAAGTGCCACTCCAAGATTTGCCAGATCACCTACCACGACGCCTCGGGCATCAGCCGCATCACCTGCCTGGGCACGGGCAACTTCAACGAGAAGACCGCGCGTCTCTACTCTGACTTCATGCTGCTCACGGCAGACGCCGGCATCGCAGACGACGGCAACACCTTCTTCCGCAACCTGAGCCTGGGCAACCTCCGCGGCACCTATCGCCAGCTTGGCGTGGCGCCCTTGAGCCTGAAGCCCTTGGTCATGCGCGGCATGGACCGCGAGATCGGCCGCGCCCGCGCGGGACAGCCGGCCCGCATCTTCCTCAAGATGAACTCGCTTACCGACCGCGACGTGATCGACAAGATCTCGGAGGCCTGCGAGGCGGGCGTCCAGGTGCTTATGGTCGTGCGCGGCATCTGCTGCATCAAGGCCAACGTGCCCGGCAAGACCGACGGCCTTGAGGTGCGCCAGATCGTGGGCCGCTTCCTCGAGCACGCCCGCATCTACTCGTTTGGCGCCGAGGCAGACACCATCTATCTTTCCAGCGCCGACATGATGACGAGAAACACCGAGCGACGCGTCGAGATCGCCTTCCCCGTCCTTGACCCCGCGTGCCGCCAGATCGTGCGCCACTTCGTGCAGCTGCAGCTCTCCGACAACGTGAAGGCCCGCCAGCTCACGGCGCAGGGCACCTGGGAGCCGCTGCCCAAGGCAGAGGGCGAGCGCGACATCAACAGCCAGGAGGTCCTTCTCGCCGAGGCATACCAAAAGGCCCGCGAGGCGCGCGACCAGGCAAGCGAGACGGGCAAGCTCGCCGGCGGCTCGGAAGATTCTGTGCCCGTGGCAACCCCCGAGCTCGCCACCGTGGACGAGACTGCTATTCTCGCTAAGAGGGAAAACATCAAGAACAAGGTGAAGCAGGGACGCGTGTCCCGCGCCTTTGGCCTTATTGGCCGGGGCTTCAAGACCCTGTTTGGACAAGACCAGGAGTAGGAATGACCGCAGGCGAGACGACCACCCTAACCATCGAGCGCATGAGCTACGGCCCCGAGGCCGTCGCGCACACCGAGGAAGGAAAGGCCGTCTTTGTCCTGGGCGCCGTGCCGGGCGACACCGTTTTGGCGCAGATCGATGGTGAGGCCAAGACCTACGCCAAGGCGCACACGCTCGAGGTCGTAGAGGCCTCGCCGTCGCGCGTCGTTCCCGCTTGCCCCTACGTGGGCGTCTGCGGCGGCTGCCCCTGGGCCGCCATGGACTACGCCGAGCAGGCCAAGACCAAGCGCGACGGCGTGGTTGACCAGCTGGTTCGAGTGGGCCACATGGACCGCGACGCTGCCGAGGCGCTGGTCGCCCCCTGCGAGTCGCCGTCCGAGCCCTGGGGTTACCGCAACAAGGTCGAGCTTGCCGTGACCGAGCAGGGCGGCCGCGTTCGCCTGGGCATGCACGCGCAGTCGGGCGCCGGCGTGGTCAACGTCAAGACCTGCGCGCTTCTCTCCAAGCGCTACCAGGGCGCCGTCAAATCGGTGGCGGGCGCCCTGTCCTACCTTGCAGGCTCCAACGACCTGGGCCTCGAGCGCGTGGGCATCCGCGCGTCGGCCCGCACCAAGGACGTCGAGGTGGCCCTGTGGAACCGTCCCGGCGCCTTCCCCCGCGCGCAGGTGGCCAAGGTCTTAGGCGACGCGTTGAAGCCCACCTCGGTCTCGCGCGTCATGCAAAAGGGCCTGGCCAAGGCGCGCAAGATCGCCGGCGTCGAATGCCTTTCTGGCAAGGGCTGCTGGGAAGAGCTGGTGGCCGGCAACCGCATGCGTGTCTCGGCGCCGTCGTTTTTCCAGGTCAACACCAAGGGCGCCGAGAAGCTCGTCGAGCTGGTGCTTGAGGGCCTGGACCCCCAGCCCGACGACGAGGCCATGGACCTCTACTGCGGCGCCGGCACCTTCACCGTGCCATTGGCCCAGCGTTGCGCCTATGTCTCGGCCGTGGAGTCCTACGGCCCGGCCGTGCGCGACCTGCGCCGCAACCTCGAGAAGAACAACCTGGAAAACGTGGACGCCATCGGCGGCGACGCCGGGCGCGAGTTTCCCTACACCGATGCCGACGTCATCGTGGTCGACCCGCCGCGCGCGGGCCTTGCCCCCGAGGTCATCGAGCAGCTCTGCGACCAGCCGGCCCGCGCCATCGCCTATGTCTCGTGCGACCCAGCGACCTTGGCCCGCGACCTGGCACGCTTCATCGACGAGGGCGTCTTTGCCCCCGTGCGCGTGACCCCGGTCGACCTTTTCCCGCAGACCTTCCACGTCGAGACGGTCACCATCCTCGAGCGTGCCTAAAGGACCCGCAATGAAGAAAAGAATCCTATCCATCCTCTGTGCTCTTCTCGCCGGGGTGTTGCTTGTCTTTGGCCAGGTGCCGGCGGCCTTTGCAGCCGATCAAAGCAGCGACGCCAACAACTTGATCGCCAGGCTTTCCGGCAAGACCGCGGGCGTCATGACGGGAACGCCGCAAGACGAGATGGTCAAGCAGGCCGTACCCGACGCCGAGGTCCTGTACTTCAACTCGATGACCGACAACCTGCTTGCTTTGCAGTCCAGGAAGATCGATTTCTTCGTCGTCTCGACGGTCAACTACGCGTTCATGTCCCAGGACTACCCCGACCTGGCCTACATCGATTACACGCTCAAGACCTACGACGTGGGCGCGATCTTTCCCAAGACGCAGGCCGGCGAGGCCCTGCAGGCAAAGTACAACGCCTATCTCAAGCAAATCACGGATTCCGGCGAGCTCAAGCAGCTGCAAGACTACTGGCTTTTGCCAAACGACTGGGAAAACATCGATATCCCCGCGACTGGCGAGAACGGCACGCTGCGCATGGCCACGGCCAACACGCTAAAGCCCTTCTCCATGGAGCTCAACGGGCAAAACGCGGGCCTGGACATTGCCATCGCGGCGGGCTTTTGCAAGGCGTACGGCTATGGGCTCGAGATTGAGAACACCGATTTCGCGGGCGAGCTGTCGGGCATCGCGTCGAGCGTCTATGACCTGGCCGCGGGCCAGATTTCCTATACCGACGAGCGTGCGCAGAGCGTGCTTTACTCCGATTTCTACTACACGCAGATCCTGGTCCCGGCGGTGCGCGCCTCGGACTACGAGCCGGGCGAGGTCGTGACCGCCCAGGACGCCAGCGCGACCGGCAACGACGCGGGCGCAAGCGACGAGAACTCCCTGTGGACGGGCATCCGCCGCACCCTTATTGACCAAGACCGCTGGAAGAGCATCCTCGCGGGCCTGGGAACGACGCTGGTCATCACCTTTGCGGGATTTGCGCTGGCAAACGTCCTGGGCGCCCTTCTCTGCGCCATGGCATTGTCGCGCAGCAAGGTGGCCCGCGGCTTCGCGCGCGTCTACTCAGGCCTGGCGCAGGGCCTGCCCGTGGTCGTGGTGCTCATGGTGCTTTACTACATCGTCTTTGCCGGGGCAAAGCTCAATAACGTCCTGGTAGCCTCCATTGGCTTTGGCCTGGTCTTTGCCGCCTATTTGGAGCAGCTCTTCGAGGGTGGCATACGCAGCGTCGACGCCGGCCAGTGGGAGGCGGGCCTGGCCTCGGGCCTCACGCGGCACCAGACCTTCCTGGGCATCATTTTGCCCCAGGCCGCCCGTACGTCCATCACGGGGTACTTCTCCAATCTCATCAACCTCATGAAGGGCACGGCCGTAGTGGGCTACATCGCCGTGGCCGACCTCACCAAGGCAGGCGACGTCATCCGAAGCGCCACCTACGAAGCCTACGTGCCCATTCTTACCGTCACCGTGATCTACCTTCTTATGACTGGCCTCTTTATCGCGTGCATGGCCCTGGTCAAGCGCGCCGTTGCGGCCCACGGCACAAAGAAAGCAGGCGAGGCCGCATGAGCCTGATGGAGATCCGCCACTTGTCCAAGTCCTTTGGCAACGCGGTGCCCCTCAAAGACATCGACGCCGTTATCGAGAAGGGCGACGTCATCTCGATCATCGGGCCCTCGGGCACCGGCAAGTCGACCTTGCTGCGTTGCCTCAACAGGCTAGAGGAGCCCACGAGCGGTACCGTGATCTTTGACGGAGAAGACCTGGGCGCACCCGGCTGCGACCTGGCCCGCGTTCGCCGCAAGATGGGGATGGTGTTCCAGTCCTTCAATCTCTACAACCACATGAGCGTCGTCGAGAACATCATGTACGCGCCGGTGAAGGCTCTGGGGCTCTCGCGCGGCAAGGCCTACGAGCGCGCCATGAAGCTCCTGCGCGCCGTTGGCTTGGCCGAGAAGAAAGACAGCATGCCCAGCGAGCTTTCTGGCGGCCAAAAGCAGCGCGTGGCCATCGCGCGCACCTTGGCCATGGAACCGCAGGTCATCTTGTTCGACGAGCCAACGAGCGCCCTTGACCCCACCATGGTGGGCGAGGTCCTGGCCGTCATCAAGCGCCTGGCCCAAGACGGCATGACCATGCTCATCGTCACGCACGAGATGCGCTTTGCCAAAAACGTCTCTAACCGCGTCTGGTACCTTGACCAGGGCATCATTTACGAGGACGGCACGCCCGAGCAGGTTTTTGAACGCCCTCAGGGCGAGCTTTGCCGCCGCTTCATCAACCAACTTGACGGCATCGAGAAGACCTTTGTGGTCGACACCTTCGACTACCTGGGCTTCCTTACCGAGTTTCGC
This sequence comes from Bacteroidaceae bacterium, assembly GCA_963658035.1. Taxonomy (GTDB): domain Bacteria; phylum Actinomycetota; class Coriobacteriia; order Coriobacteriales; family Atopobiaceae; genus Paratractidigestivibacter. The sequence goes on along the minus strand of CAVKOL010000036.1, from coordinate 4,868 downwards.
GAGTTCTGCCAGCGCAAGATGCTGGCGCCCGCCTACGTCAACCGTATCGAGGAAGTCATCGAGGAGGTCTACCTGCAGACAATCGCGCCTGCGCTTAGCTGCGGCACCCAAGTAGCCTTCTCGCTTGAACACTCCGAGAAGACCGAGTCCTGCGTGATCCGCGTAAGCTGGGGCGGCGAGCGAGTGAACCCCCTCGAGTCGATGGACGAGCTCTCATGCCGTTTGGCCCACCACGCCGCAAAAGAGATCGGGTACGCCTACAAGCATGGCACCAACGTCGTGACCGCCACCGTCCTGGAGTAGCCTCTCCCCGTTCCCTTTACGTTTTGGGACTTGTCGGAAGCCGATGCCCTTCTCGCTTTACGTTTGGGGACTTGTCGGAACGCGAAGGGGTTCTCACTTTACGATCTGGGGCTTGTCGGAACACATATCATTCCGACAAGCCCTCAAACGTGCAGTTTGGGCGCTGAGACATTCCGACAACCCTCGAATCCTAAAGAGCTTCTCGCTGTATAAAGTCCTTAAGTTAATATAGGTTAACTACTAGGAATAAACACCAGCTCACGCCCGCAGATTCTTTTTGGGCTATTACTCAAAACTTGTTGCGCGGTCGGGCAAAACAAGGTACAAACAGTATGAAACTTGGGTAAGGGACCCAGGCAAGAGAGAGGAATTCCCATGAAGGCAACTGTTAACGAGGATTGCATCGGCTGCGGCATGTGCGAGGGTACCTGCCCCGACGTCTTTGCCATCAACGACGACGGCGTTGCTGAGGCCACCGTTGACGAGGTTCCCGAGGAGGCCGAGGACGCCGCCCAGGAGGCCGCCGACAACTGCCCCGTCTCCGCCATCGAGGTCGAGTAGCATTTAGTCTCTTACAGAGAGAGCTCAAGGGTGTCGCCATTGCGCGGCACCCTTTTTTATTAGCGCTAGGCTAAATGAACAACGTGTTGACCAGGCCTTTTATCAGATCTCGTACCCCCCTATCGTGTTAGCATGAAATCCAACGAGCCAGCAAGAAAGGAGCCCCCATGGCAGACGGCAGGCAGGAACTCACAGAGCTTGAACTCGAAGGGGTCGGCGGCGCGGGATCGAGTCTCGGCGACCTGCGAAGGTACATCAGCAACTCCAAGGGCGAGCGAGTCGGAATAGTCGCTGGCGACCAGATCTACCATTACCCCTGCCCGCAATGCGGCAAGCCGACGCACTCCGGCTGGTTTGGCTACTACTGCGACCCCTGCAACAAGCGCTTTGACAAACCGGCCCGCGTCCTTTGGACCGGCTCCGAGGAAGAGCTCAAGGCCGCCTCGCTTTAGGCAAACAAGGCGGCATCTTTAGAGAAAGGCATGAGGATGGACGAGAAGAAAGTGGAGCTCACCGAGGCTGAGCTCGAGCAGACCGCGGGCGGAAGCGACGAGGCCCTGGAAAACGACTGGATCTGCAACTCGAAAGCCCAGCGCGTGGGCAAGATCACGAGCAGCGGCATCGAGTATTATCCCTGCGAGAAGTGCGGCAAGCCGACGCACCAGAGCTTCATCCGTTGGTATTGCGACCCGTGCGACAAAAAGTACTGGAGCATCGACGGAAAGCATTGGAGCGGCACGCGCGATGAGCTCAAGGCCGCATCCCTCTAACATCCTCTAGCTGCCCTTTATTGCCGGGCGACGGTCTCAAGGTCCGTCGCCCGGTTTTTTGTTGCGCCCAGCACAGCGGCGCACAGCAGCGCAAAGACGGGGATCATGACGACCGACACGGCCATGGGGTCCCCCGCCACCAGCAAAACGTCCTGCGCAAAGGTCCAGCCGGCATAGGCGGCGATGGCCATCCAGGGAGAATCCAGGCGCCAGACCAGCAAGGCAAAGAACAACCCCTGCACAAAGAAGGCGAGAAGCTCCATCGGCGAGATGCCCGGGTTCAAAAGGTTAAGCAGCGAGAACAGCACGGCCGAGGCCACGGCCGCGACCATGTTGCCATAGCGGCGAGAAACGCGCAGGTAGACAAAGGCAAAGCTCACTTCCTGCTCGTAGGTGGCCTGGACAAGCACGAGAACCGCGTACACCAAGGCACCGTGGACCGAGATCTGGGAAAGTCCCAATGACGCGCCGGCAAACACGTGACTCAGCGACGCGCAGGCGGTGTACATGCCCAGCCCGATTGCAGCCCCGGCAAGAACCTGCGGCGCCTTATTACCACTCGGCTCGGTGCCCAAGGGACGCAGATAAGCCCGCGCCGGCCTTATCGCCAGGAACACGACGAGCAAGATCACCATCAGCCCAATAAAGAACCCGTAGGCACACAGGCGAGAAATCACCGGGTCGCTTAGGCCCAAAGAGCCCAAGGCGCCCGACAGCAGCGCATTGAACGGCTTCTCGATCGTGGCGTGCAGCACCCGCCCCGAGGCTTTGACGAGAAGCACCGCCAGCGCCCACGTGACCACGACGCCGCTCCAAACCTTGCGCGCAACCTCGGCCGCGCCGGTCTTCTCGCCGCCGTTATCTATCAGTTTTTCGCCCATAGCGCTCCCCTCTCCACATGATGCGCTCAACCAGCGCTTTATACCCCCGCCCACAGTTGACAACATGCGCTGTTATCTGGGACGATACACCCTTGAAAACCAAGGGCAAAACCGTCGAAAGGCGGCGACGCAAAGCCATAAGGGTCTAAGGCCTCCAAGAGGCTACGACAGCCGGTTGCCACCTTACGCAAGGTGTTCCTGTGCTCGCCAGGCAAATCTGCCTGCGCGCCTTGAGCCTGGCCAAAAAGCCGGGCGGTCTTTCGCGTGCCCTCATTCTATAAAGGCAGCGCAAGAGAGAACAAGGTCGATGAGCAGAGATATACAGCAAAGAAACAGTGCAGGCGACCACGCGTCGCGAAACCTCAGGCCCTGGCTTGGCCTTGCCTGCGCCGTGGTCGCGGCCCTTCTCATCGTGGGGTGCACCGTCCTTGCCCCAAGCCAAAGCTCGACGTCCGCATCGGATAAGCCCACAATCAAGATCGGCATCGACATCTACGAGCCCTACACCTACTACGACGACAACGGTCAGATCACCGGCTTTGACTACGAGCTGGCCGTAGCCGCCTTCGAGCGCCTGGGCTACACGCCCGAGTTCGTGGGTATCTCATGGGAAAAGAAAGACGAGCTGCTGGAATCCGGCGAGATAGACTGCGTGTGGTCGTGCTACAGCATGACGGGCCGCGAGGAGAAGTACCTGTGGGCCGGTCCCTACATGAAGAGCTACCAGGCGGCCGTCGTGCGCGCCAACAGCAGCATCACCTCGCTGTCGCAACTGGAGGGCCACCGCGTGGGCGTCGAGGCCACGACCAAGAGCGAGGAAGCCTGGACCAAGCACGCGGGCGACGTGGTGCCCGCCGCCTCAAACGTCTTGACCTATACCTCGATGGACGAGACCTTCTCGGCGCTTCGCCTGGGCTACGTCGACGCCGTGAGCGGCCACGTGGGCCCCATGAGCGCCCTGGTCAAGGCCTCGGGCGGCACGTTGGCGCTTCTCCCCGAGGGTTTCTACGACACCCAGATCGGTGTCGCCTTCTACAAGGGCTACGCAAACACGCAGCTGGTGAGCGACCTTAACGCTACCCTCAAGGAACTGCGTCAGGACGGCACAGCCGCAGGAATAGCCGAGAAGTACGGCCTGGACACCAAGCTTCTGGAGGGCCTCGACAATGAGTAGCCACGACATCGGCCGCAACGGCGGCCGCTCCCATAGAAACAAAATTGTCGTTCTGGCCAGCTGCCTTTTGGTGAGCGCGGCCCTGCTCTGCGCCGTCAACGCCTATCTCACCGACATAGCACTAGAGCGCACGGCGCGGGCCGCCCAAAGCACCGTTGCCTTTGCGCGCCAAAGCGTCGCCCGCCACGAGGAGAACAGCTCAAACGCCACGACCCGCGCCGTCACCGCCCTTTGGGAGAAGACCAAGGAGCTCGAGAGCCGCTACGACGTGGCTTCGACGACCAACAGCGCGAGCATCGACACCTACCTCGACGAGATGAACATCACGGCCGTCTTTCTTCTGGACGCCAACAATAAGGTCGCCGCGTCTTACGGCGATGAGGGTGCCCGGCAGGCCGTCGCATCCAAGATCGACGAGAACGCCGACTTCATCTTGAACCTCCTCCAAAGCCAGCAGAAGAGCTACCTCGCGCGCGTCGAGGCAAACGGCACCACCTACGACTACGCCGCCTTTGCCTCGTCCTCCCTTGAGGGCGCGGTCATCGTCGGCGTGAGCCGCGTCGAGATCGGCGACGTCAACAGCACGCAGGACATGTTCAACGCCATGTTCGACGAGTACTCCATCGGCATGGGCGGCACCATCGCGGTGAGCGACGCCGCGACCGTACTGGCCTCCAACGACAGCGCCCTTATCGGCATCTCGCGCGATGACTTGGCCGCGCGCCTTTCCCTTGACACAAGCCGCACCTACCACAACCTGCTAAAGGGCACCTACCAAAACAGCGCCTGCTACGCGCTCAAGACCACCTCAAACGGCTACGACGTCTACGTCTGGTTCCCAGAAAGCCAGGTCTTCGCAGACAGAAACGTCCAGATCGCGACGGCAAGCGTCGTCTGCCTGGTGCTGGTCCTTGCGACCCTTATCGTCTTTGTGACGGTCGAGAACTCGAAGCTTCGCCGCGAGCACGAGTACATGGAGAGCCTTGAGCGCGCAAACATGGCAAAGACCGACTTCCTGCGCCGCATGAGCCACGACGTGCGCACCCCCATCAACGGCATCCGCGGCATGCTGGCCATCGGCGACCACTATGCCAACGACATGCAAAAGCAGGCCGAGTGCCGCTCCAAGATGTGGGAGGCCTCGAGCTTCTTGCTGGAGCTGGTCAACAGCGCGCTTGA
>CAVKOL010000035.1:0-17912 GCA_963658035.1 Bacteroidaceae bacterium | reverse complement strand
CGGCATCGTGCGCAACGAGTGGGGCTTCAACGGCTGGATCATCACCGACAACGCCGACATGGGCCAGTTCATGGGCGCCGAGCAGATGATCGAGGCGGGCGCCGACGCCAAGCTCACTACCAACGACCAGTCCGACATGTGGTCCTTTGACTCAACCGACGCGGTCTCGTACCGCTACGCCCGCGAGTCGCTGCACCACCTGCTCTACGCGATGGCCAACAGCCACTCGATGAACGGCGCCATGCACGGCAGCACGTTTGTCTCGGGCGGCAGCAGCGGCATGCAGAAGGCCGACCTGGCCCGCGTTGGCCTGACGGCCGTGGCGGCGATTGTCCTTGCGATCGTCGTGGGCCTCAACGTCCTGTGCGAGGTGCGCTACCGTCGCAAGCGCAAGAAGGCCGAGGCGGCAGTGGCCACGCAGGCCTAAGTCGCAAATAAACCGCAGGTAAACGACTTTGCGCCAACCGGCCGGTCCTCCCCGCGAGGGCCGGTCGCTTTTTTGTGCGCGCGGGCTTCTCGTTTGCGATCGAGTTCGCAACGTACAAGGCCCCTGTCGCTGAGTAGGCGAGAAAACCGATCGACCCTTTGCGCCCCTCGCGTCGGCTCTAAGTCTGGCACGAGGGACGCCTTACAGTTAAATGGCTGTTACCCGCAGGTATCGCATCGGTTTGGCGGCATCGCTTGGCGTACCCTTTTCAGCGTGCGCGTAACTTTCTCGCATTAAGTTGCAAGGGGGAGGGGAATGGGTCCCCTCCGGTTGCGCGGCACGAAAGGGGTCACACACCAAACCGGAAGGAACTGCCATGACCGATCTTTCTCGCCGTAATTTCCTCAAGCTCTCCGGCATCTCTATGCTCTCTGTAGGAGGCATGACGCTCCTTACCGCTTGTGGTCCGTCCACCGAGACCAAGAGCTCCGACTCTTCCAGCGCGAGCGATTCCAGCTCGTCTGCCGCCTCGACCTTTGGCGAGGGCGGCAAGCTGCGCGTGGGCATGGAGGTCGCTTACCCGCCGTACAACTGGCAGACTTCCGAGGAGACCGACGACACCATCCCCGTCGACGGCCTTTCTGGCGCCTACGCCGACGGCATCGACATCTACGTTGCCAAGAAGGTCGCCGAGGCCTTTGACCTGGAGCCCGTTGCCGTCAAGCTTGCTTGGTCTGGCCTGATCGAGGCCCTGAACTCCGGCACCATCGACGTCATCATCGCGGGCATGACCCCCACCGACGAGCGCCGCGAGTCCATCGACTTCTCCGACGCCTACTTCGTGGGCCACTACGGCCTTCTGTGCAAGAAGGACTCCCAGTACGCCAGCGCCAACAGCGTGGCCGATCTGGCCGGCGCCACCATCCTGGGCCAGAAGGACACCCTGCTTGACACCGTGATCGACGAGCTGGACGGCGTCACCCACATGACCCCGGTCGACTCTGTCCCCGCGCAGCTCTCCCACGTCAACCAGGGGGCCTGCGACTGCATCACCTACAACGTCGAGAACCGCAAGGGTCTTCTCGACGCCAACCCCGACCTGGTGGCCATTGCCTTCGACGGCAGCTACCAGATCTTCCCCGACGAGGTTTCCTGCAACGTTGGACTTAAGAAGGGCCAGGACGACGTGCTGGCCAAGATCAACAAGGCCATCGAGGACATGGGCGTCACCGACGACACCTGGGAGGCCATCATCGACCGTCAGCCGGCATAAGGGCAGGCGGCGAGAAGACCTTCTCGGCTGCGGCAACTTGAGCCGCACACCATGATTTACCTGGGCGTTTGCGCGCATGAGCGTCGCAAGCGCCCTTTCGCTTATTCACTTTGGAGGATCATATGGGCAGGCGTCTTGCCTCGTTTGTCACAAGCGACCACCGCTACGTCTTTTTGGGGACCAGCGCCTTTGCGGCGATCGGCCTCATGCTGGCAAACTCGGTGCACCCGGCTTCCAGCTTCCTGGCGCCCATCTACGGCGTCGAGCTGGCGCTGTACTACGTGCTTATGGCCTGGTGCGTCGTGAGCGCGCTGGCGCTGGTCAACAAGCTGGTCAAGTGGAAGGACTACGCGCAGGTCTCGCCGTTTGCCAAGCCGGCGGCCAAGAAGGTCGAGCGCATCGCGTCCTATGTGATCTGGGCCATCGTGGTGGTCTTCATGGCCGATCGCTGGATCGTGGGCTTCTGCGACCTGGTGAACAACGCCGTCCACGCCACCTCGAACCCCACCGACTTTTGGTCGAGCTCCATCTACATGCTGTGGGACACGCGCCAGGTCTTTGTGAGCGGCATCGAGAACACCGTTCTTCTCGCCGTCTTTGGCACCATCATCGCGTTTTTCCTGGCCTTGCTGCTGGTTTTCTTGCGCATCCAGGTTATCGACCGGTCCGACAACGACTTCGTGCGCTTTTTGAAGGTCGTGGGCTCGGGCTTCGCGCGCGTCTACTCCACCGTGGTGCGCGGCACGCCCATGATGATCCAGGGCCTGCTTATCTACTTTGGTGGCGGCTCGCTGCTGCGCGGGTTGTTGGGCCTTTCTACCACGCAGGCCAGCGCCATTTGGACCACCTTTATGGCGGGCCTGGTCACGATCTCGCTTAACTCCACGGCCTACATGATGGAGGTCCTGCGCTCGGGCATTGGCGCGGTGGACGCAGGCCAGGCCGAGGCCGCACGCTCGCTGGGCTTGTCTCAGTGGCAGGCCATGCGTAAGGTCGTGTTCCCGCAGGGCGTCAAGAACTCCATCCCGGCGCTTTCTAACGAGCTGGTCATCAACCTCAAGGATTCCTCGGTGCTGTCTGTCATCGGCGTCGTTGACCTTATGTTTGCGACCACCACGATCGCGGGCAAGTACTACAAGCAGATGGAGATCTACGTGGTTGCCATGGCCGTCTACCTGGTGCTTACCCTGGTGGCGTCCAAGCTTTTGGACATGCTGTCCAAGAAGCTGGACGCGGGCGAGGTGGGTCCGGTCTTGGGCACCGCCGATGTCCTGAGCGGGACCGCCGCCGATGCCGGCGTGGCCGAGCACTAAGCCAGAGGGGAGAAGAAACATGGCTAACGATATTTCTGCAGCTACGGGCACCGTCGAGGGCGCCGCGGCCGATCCCCTCATTCGTGTCGAGGGCATCGAGAAGAGCTTTGGGTCCAACGTTGTACTGCGCGGCGTCGACTTTGCCGTCATGCCCGGCGAGGTCGTGACGGTGATCGGGCCTTCTGGCTCGGGCAAGTCGACCCTGCTGCGCTGCATCAACCTGCTTGAGACGCCCGATGCCGGGCACGTGTGGTTCCACGGAGAAGACCTGGCGGCCGAGCACGTCAACGTCAACCGCCTGCGCGAGAACATCGGCATGGTGTTCCAGGGCTTTAACCTGTTCAACAACATGAACGTGCTGGACAACTGCACGTTGGCGCCCGTCACCTTGAAGAAGTGTGGCAAGGCCGAGGCCGAGGAGCGCGCAAAGAAACACCTGGCAGAGGTGGGTCTTCTTGAGTTCGCGCAGGCTCCCGTGACCAAGCTTTCTGGCGGCCAGAAGCAGCGCGTGGCCATTGCCCGCGCGCTTTGCATGGAGCCCGAGATCATGCTCTTTGACGAGCCCACGAGCGCCCTTGACCCCGAGATCGTGGGCGAGGTCTTAAACGTCATGCGCGACCTTGCAGCCGGCGGCATGACGATGGTCGTCGTCACGCACGAGATGGCGTTTGCCAAGAACGTGAGCGACAAGGTCGTCTTTATGGACGGCGGCGTGATTGCCGAGGCCTCGAGCCCGGCCGAGATGTTTAGCAATCCCAAGCTGCCGCGCACGCGCGAGTTCTTGTCGCGCTACCTGGACGACCCGCGCGAGACGGCGGCGCCCGAGGTTGCGGCCGTTGCGGCCCCGGCGGCCTCGGCGGCGGAGGCCTAGCCGATGGCTGAGGTCTGGCAGTTCTTCTCGCACGAGGACGACTATGCCGATCTGGACGCCCAGGCGCTTTGCGAGCGCCTGGCTGCCGAGCTGGGCATCCCCACGGTGGACGGCCCCACGGCCGCCACAACCGACTGGTCGGCGTTTGACCAGCTAGAGGCATATTTTCGCGAGTGCTTCCCGCGGCTGTTTGAAGTGGCCCAAGTCGAGAAGATCGACCATTCTTTGATGCTGCACGTACCGGGCGCCGACGCCAGCCTGCGCCCGGCCCTGCTGTTGGGCCACATGGACGTCGTGCCCGTGGTCCCCGGCACCGAGGCCGACTGGACCCACGGTGCCTTTAGCGGCCACGTGGACGAGACCTACGTGTGGGGCCGCGGCGCCCTGGACATGAGTGACCAGGTCATGGGCATGCTGGAGGCCGTGGAGTACGTGCTTGCCCACGACGGCCTGCCTCCGCGCCCCCTCATCATCTGCATGGGCCAGGACGAGGAGACCCTGCAGTCGGGCGCCCGCCGCATGGGTCAGCTGTTGCTAGAGCGCGGCATTCGTGCCGAGTACGCCATCGACGAGGGCGACTACCTGGTAAGCGACCTCTCTGCCTTTGGCGGCACGGCGGGCCGCGGCATGCTGGTTTTTCTCGCCGAGAAGGGCTACGCCGATTTCAAGCTTACGGTGAGAAGCGCCGGCGGCCACTCGTCCAACCCCTTTGGGGGCACGTCGCTGGCCGTGCTGTCGCAGGCCATCACCCGCCTGTGCGAGGCCGACTGGGGCTGCGAGGTGACGCCGCTTCTGGCCCAGACTCTGGCCGCCGTTGGCGCCCCGGTGCCCGAAGACCCACATGAGCTTCTCGCCAACCGCCAGCTCTTCCCGCACGTGACCACCACCTGCGCGCCCACGATGATCTGCGGCGGCAGCGCCCAGGCCAACGTCATGCCGCAGGACATGTGCGCAACGGTCAACTTCCGCCTGCTCAGCGGTACCACGGTGGCGGCAGCCGAGGCCCGTGTGCGCGAGCTTTTGGCCGACTTACCTGTGGAGATTTCCCTGGTAGAAGAGGTAAGCAACGACCCATCGCACGTCTCGGTTGCCAAGGGCGCCGGTTGGGACAACCTGCGTGCCGCCGCCGGTCGCTACTTTACCGATCCGGCCACGGGCGAGCCCCTGCCGTTGGTCCCGGCGCTTTTGCTGGGGGCCTCGGACTCGCGCATGTACGAGTGCGTGTGCGACACGTGCCTGCGCTTCTCGCCGTTTGTGGCCGATGCAGATGAGGTCGCTCGCGGCGTTCATGGTACCGATGAGCGGATTACCAAGCGCGCTTACCTGCAGGGAATTCGATTTTTTATCCGCCTGATTAGGGAAGACGCGCCGTTGCGTTAAGCTTTCACAAAACACGAGCGGCCCGCGAAAAAGCTTTTCTCTGCTGCGGCCGCGCATCGCGCGTCAGGAGATCAACATGCAGGACGGATTTGTCAAGGTTGCGGCCATAACGCCCCAGGTCAAAGTGGCCGACGTGAGCTTTAACGTGGACGCTTGCGTGACGGCCGCAACCGCCGCCTGCGCAGACCACGGTGCCATGGTGGTCGTCCTGCCCGAGCTGTGTCTTACCGCCTATACCTGCGAGGACCTGTTTTGGCAGGATGCCCTTTTGGTTGCAGCTGAGAAGGGCCTGGCCGAGTTTGCTGCTCGCACCGCCGATCTCAATGCGCTGCTGCTCGTGGGCCTGCCCGTGCGCGTGAACGCGAAGCTGTACAACTGCTGTGCCGTGGTGAGCTCGGGCAACATCTTGGGCGTTGTGCCCAAGCGCTACCTGCCCACCTACAACGAGTTCTATGAGGGCCGCCACTTTGTGCCCGGCACCGCCGACGTGGTGCCCATCGACATCGCGGGCCAGCTTGACGTGCCCTTTGGCATGAGCCAGCTGTTTGTGTGCGACGGCCTGCCCGAGCTGGTGGTGGCAGCCGAGCTGTGCGAGGACCTGTGGGTCCCCGAGCCGCCCTCGATCGCCCACGCCAAGGCAGGCGCCACCTTGATCTGCAACCTTTCTGCCAGCAACGCCGTGGTGGGCAAGGCCGATTACCGCCGCAGCCTGGTGGCCGGCCAGTCGGCACGTCTCATCTGCGGTTATGTCTACGCCAGCGCAGGCGTTGGCGAGTCCACGCAGGATTTGGTCTTCTCGGGCCACGACCTGGTTGCCGAGAACGGCAGCGTGTTGGCCGAGGGCAAGCCCTTTGGCGACGGGGTGGCTGTCTCCGAGATTGACGTCTACCAGCTGGCAGCCGAGCGCCGCCGCATGTCGACCTTCGACGTGGCGGCGAGCCCCCTGCAAAAGGCCTACCACGTGACCCGTTTCTCGCTGGCCGAGGCCAAGACCCGCCTCACGCGCCACATCGACCCGCACCCCTTTGTGCCCGCCGACGCCAACCGTCGCGCCGAGCGCTGCGAGGACGTCTTCAACATCCAGGCCCACGGCCTGGCCAAGCGCCTGGCGCACACCCGCTCTAACCACGCGGTTATTGGCATCTCGGGCGGTTTGGACTCCACGCTGGCCCTGCTGGTCACGGCCCGTGCCTTCGACCTTCTCGACTTGGACCGCTCTAACATCGTGTGCGTGACCATGCCGGGCTTTGGCACCACCGACCGCACGCACGACAACGCGACCAAGCTCACCGAGGCCCTGGGCGCCGACCTTCGCGAGGTCAACATCGGCGACGCGGTGCGCCTGCACTTCTCGGACATTGGCCACGACGAGTCGGTCCATGACGTCACGTACGAGAACTCGCAGGCCCGCGAGCGCACGCAGATCCTGATGGACATCGCCAACCAGGAGGGCGGCCTGGTCATTGGCACCGGCGACCTCTCTGAGCTGGCGCTGGGCTGGGCCACCTACAACGGCGACCACATGAGTATGTACGCCGTCAACGCCAGCGTGCCTAAGACCCTGGTGCGCCACCTGGTGCGCTACGTGGCCGATACCTGCAACAACGCCGAGGAGACCGAGGTTTTGCTCGACGTGCTGGACACGCCCGTCTCGCCGGAGCTTTTGCCCGCCACGGGCGACGGCAAGATCAGCCAAAAGACCGAGGACCTGGTGGGCCCCTACGAGCTGCACGATTTCTTCCTGTACCAGGTGCTTCGCCGCGGGGCTTCTCCGCGCAAGGTCTACCGCCTGGCACGCGCGGCGCTTGGCGCCACCTATGACGACGCGACCATCCTGTCGTGGCTCAAGGTCTTCTACCGCCGCTACTTCGCGCAGCAGTTCAAGCGCAGCTGCCTGCCCGATGGCCCCAAGGTGGGCTCTGCGGCCGTCTCGCCGCGCGGTGACCTGCGCATGCCGTCCGATGCCTGCGTCGCCGTTTGGCAAGCCGAGCTCGAGACCCTCTAATACCCTCACTCACCTGCGGCGCATTGCCCTTTGGCAGCGTTGAACCCCAAGGAGAACCCATGTCCGCCACCTCGCCTTCGAGCGTCATCGATGCCATTCTCGCCTGCCGCGACAGCTTGGCAGATGCCGAGAAAACCGTTGCGAACTTTATCCTCGAGCACGCCCAGACGGTGTCGGCGCTCTCGGCCACGCAGATCGCAAAGCAGTCCGGCACGTCCAACACCACGGTGTCGCGCTTCGTTCGCTCGATCGGCTTCCCCAGCTTTTCTGAGATGCGCTATGCCCTGGCGCGCGAGATGTCGGCAACCGGCGACGCGGCCTTTGAGGGCGAGCGCACCGTCTCGGTGGACAGCATCGCCGAGTCGGCGGCCTACATCTTGGAGAACAAGGTCGATGAGCTGCGCGGGACCCTTGCGGCCATGGACGAGTCGTCGGTGCGCCAGGCCGTCGAGATGATGTCGATGGCGCGCCTGGTCATGTTCGCGGGTGTGGGCAGCTCGCTTCCCATCGCGCAGAGCGCGGCCATCAAGTTCTCGCAGGCGCGCGTGAACGCCATCGCGGCTTCCACCACCGACGGCGGCCAGCTGACCGCGATGCTCATGGAGCCCGAGGACTGCCTGGTCATTATCTCTAACTCCGGCAGGTCCGATCGCCTGCGCCGGATGATGGATTTTGCCATTGACCAGGGCGTCCAGACCATCGTGATCACGCGAAACCCCGACAGCGAGCTGGGCCGGCTGGGCGACGTGGTGCTTAAGGTCGTCGCCCGCGACTACCTGCTGGTCAACGGCTTCGACTTTTCGCACAACTCCATCAACTACATGCTTGAGGTGCTCTTGCTGCTGCTGTTCAACGAGCGCCAAAAGGTCAACGAGTACAGCCTCAAGCTCTTCAACGAGTCGATGGCGGGGGAGAAGGGCACCAATCCCGACGCGCGCGCCGCCCAACCCGAGGAAACCCTGCCGCCGTTCACGCTTAAGTGCTAGCGCGAGGGCGCCTGCGAGCACTGCCGCGACTTTTCTTGGTTTAAATCGGGTTTGGTCGAGTAGCCGCGGCCTTAGCGGCGACGTTTGCCCAGTTGGCGCATGCGCTGACCGGGCGGTCTACTTGCGGTTCCCGGATTTAAACCAAGAAAAGTCGCGGCAGTTGATTTGAGGGTTGCGGGAAGGCGGGTTTTGGCCGCGCGCGGCCCGTCCGCCAACCGTTTGCCGGGTTTTTGGCAGTCCGTTTGCCCGATTTTGGTTAAAACGCTTCAATTGCGCAGGGAAAAGATTTTCCACCCAGCTAAACCGTACTAAACGATTTCAAACCTGATTTATATCACGGAAATTTTGGCATTTTGGCCTACCGTTTACCGCTCATTTCGACCTCTCTACGGAAAGATTTTTCCAAATCGCGTAAACGTACGGTAAAACCTTTCCTAACAAACGAAACCGCAGAGGCGCACAAAACCGTCACCGGGAAAGACGGTCGCGCCTCACAGGGGGTTTCGCCCACAGTAAGGGAAGGGAAGGTAAGGAATGAAGAAGAAGTCCGTTATGACTACGCGTCGCGGCATGGTCGCCTTGACCCTGTCTGCCGGCACCGGTCTTGTCGGCATGCACAAGGTGGCCGACACCTGGCGCACTTCGATCGACTCTGCCTTGGGCACCACCAGCGCCCAGCAGACCTCCGACGACAAGTTTGTCTCGGATTACGCCACCAGCGACGACCTGATCGCCCAGCACGAGGCACTCGGTCGCCGCGCCGGCCAGGAGGGCACCGTCCTGGTCAAGAACGAGGACAAGGCCCTGCCTTTGTCCGCGGCCCCCAAGGTCACCCTGTTTGGCGTGGGCGGTTACTACCCGCTCCAGGGCGGCAACATGGGCTCCACCTGCACCACCGACAAGGCCATCGACTTCGTGACCGCCCTTGACGAGGCCGGCGTCGAGCTCAACCCCACCATGAAGGACGTCTACGAGACCCTTGGCGCCGTCGAGTCCGGCCGCACCGCCAACCGTTTCACTGGCGCTGAGGTCATCAACTACAAGTACCGCCCCGCTGGCTTCACCACCCCCTATGTCCCCAGCGAGCCCTCTCCCGACGTCTACGGCATGGAGGGCGGCAACGCCGACTACGCCAGCAGCTTCTCTGGCTATAACGACGCCGCCATCGTGGTCTTTTCTCGTCCTGGTTCCGAGGGCAGCGACTACTACCCCGGCGAGAAGGGCGTTGACACCACCGCGACCGGCGCTAGCAGCCCGCTTGGCCTCACCACCAACGAGCGCGCCATGCTCATGCTTGCCGAGGAGAACTTCGACAAGGTCATCGTCGTGATCAACAGCGGCACCGTCATGGAGCTCGAGGAGCTCAAGCAGGACAGCAAGGTTTCCGCGGTCCTGTTTGTTGGCCTGCCCGGCGCCTACGGCTTCCGCGGCGTGGTTGACGTCCTTTTGGGCGAGGTCAGCCCCTCTGGTCGCCTGTCCGACACCGTGGCCGTTGACCCCGCGATGGCTCCCGCCGCGCAGAACTTTGGCGACATTGAGCTCACCGACACGAGCGCCCTGGTTTACCCCGGTACCCTCATGACCGGCTTGGGCGTCCAGAGCGCCGGCGACTCGTTTGGCGGCGGCGGTTCCACCTCTTCCACCGCCTACGTCATCGAGGCCGAGGGCATCTACACCGGCTACAAGTACTACGAGACCCGCTACTTCGACTCCATCAAGGGCGAGGGCAACGCAACCGGCTCGGCCGGCGTCTCCAAGGGCGGCTCCATCTGGGATTACGAGAACGAGGTCACCTATCCCTTTGGTTACGGCCTGTCCTACACCAGCTTCACCCAGACCCTGGACTCTGTTGAGGTCAGCGCCGCGGACCGCACCCTCACCGCTTCTGTGACCGTGACCAACACTGGCTCGGTTGCTGGCAAGTCCGTCGTCCAGTTGTACGTGAGCGTCCCCTACACCGAGTACGACAAGGCCAACGCCGTCGAGAAGTCCGCGATCCAGCTCATCGACTTTGGCAAGACCGCCGAGCTGGCCGCCGGTGCCGACGAGCAGATCAAGTTCACCGTCGACCTCCAGAATCTGGCCAGCTGGGACTCCAGCGCCAAGAGCGGCAAGGGCGGCTGGATCTTGGACGGCGGCACCTACTACGTGACCGTCGCCGACAACGCCCACGAGGCCACCAATAACGTGCTGGTCGCGCAGGGTGCTGCGGTTGCCGGCAGCGCCGAGGCCGTCAAGGCCGTCGAGATCGGCACCGAGGGCAAGGTCGACGAGGACACCCTCGCCCGCGCCAAGAACACCGACGTCGAGGTCGTCAACCAGCTCCAGGACGCCGACGTCAACTACTACCTGCCCGGCTACATGACCCCGCTGTCCCGTAGCGACTGGAACGGCACCTTCCCGCGCACCTACGATGACCTTACCCTGGGCGGCGACAAGCTCGACGAGTGGGTCAAGAACCTCATGAACGAGGTCTACCAGATCACCGAGAACGGCTCTATCGAGAACGAAAAGGGCTCGGGCGGCTCGCTCAAGCTCTCTGACCTGGCCGGCAGCGACGACATCAACGACCCGCGCTGGGAGCAGTTGGTCGAGCAGATCCCCCTGGACGAGCTTATCGCTAAGGTGACCAAGGGCGGCAGCCAGTCCGACGCCATCCCCGAGATCGAGAGCCCCGTTGTCTACCAAAACGACGGCCCCAACGGCTTCTCGGGCACCATCGGCGCCCGCGGCCTGCACGCCGACGACGCCAACGCCAGCTATGCCATGGGCACCATGTGCACCGAGACCATGCTGGGCTGCACCTTCTCCAAGGAGATCGCCAGCGAGTGGGGCAAGCTCATGGGCAACGACGGCCTGTGGAGCGGCAACTACCTGATCTGGGCCGCCGCTATCAACCTGCACCGCTGCGCCTTCAACGGCCGTAACTTCGAGTACTACTCCGAGGACCCCGTGCTTTCCAGCGGCCTTGGTGCGGCGACCGTCGCCGGCGCCAACGAGTACGGCGTGATTGTGGCTCCCAAGCACTTTGCCTTCAACGACCAGGAGACCCAGCGCTCGGGCGTGGCTCCCTACATGACCGAGCAGCGTGCCCGCGAGGGCGAGCTGCGCGCCTTCCAGGCCGCTGTCGAGGACGCGGGCGCGTTGGGCGTCATGACCTCCTTCGGTCGCATCGGCGCCACCCCGGTCAACGGTTCTTGGGGCCTGCTGCGCGAGATCCTGCGCAATGAGTGGGGATTCAAGGGTATTCTCTCCACCGACATGGCCAACAATGCCGGTTACTTCCGCGCCGAGATGTGCCTCTACGGCGGCATCACGATGATCGCCGACTTCTCCACCGGCGAGACCATGGAAGAGGTCCTGGCAAGCTGGCCCTACCTCACCGAGTCCCTTGTCGCCAAGGACGCTACCCTGGTGAGCTACCTGCGCCAGAACATGATCTACCAGCTCTACGCGTTCTCGCAGAGCGCTACCCAAAACATCAAGACCGTCTCGGTCACCCCGTGGTGGGAGACGGCCCTCAACGCCGCCACGATCGGCGGGTTTGGCCTGGCGGCCGTCTTTGGAGGCCTGTACGCCGCCGGCGCCGTCAAGGAGTCGAAGGAAGAGGGAGCCGATGCCGCTGTTGCCGCCGGTTCCGCTAAGGAGGAGAACTAATGAGCAACCAGAAGGGTCAGACCGCCGGTCTTGTCATGTTTGGCATCACCGCCGTGGCTGAGGTCGCCACGCTTGTTCTGTATGTTCTCAACGCCAACCAGTCCTACTACCAGGACATGAACGGCATGATCGCCGGTCTTGTCGCAGGTGCCCTTGCGTGCACGCTGGTGAGCTTTGCCCTGGTCCAGGGCCAGGACAACAAGGCCCTGGGCGTCGTGTCCGATATCCTGCGCGTCGCCGCGCCCGCGCTGCTGTTCTACGCGGCCTCTGTGTTCGTGAACGCCCGCGCGCAGTCTTTGGGCCAGATCTTTGGCTCTAACCTCGAGCTTGGCAACGACGCCGCCTTTGCCGCCGGTAACCAGGCCATCGTGACCATCGTGCTCTTCATGGTCGCTTGGCTCGTCTCGATTGTGGCCGCGTTCTTCAAGCTTGGCAAGAGGGCGATCTAAGGGCAGCACCGGGTTGCCAAAAAGCGAGGGCCTGGGCAAGGTGATTGCCGGCAGGTCAGCGTAAACTCAATAGCTGCTACAAGGTGGGCCCGGGGGTGTTCCTCGGGCCCGCTTTTCCCAAAGGAGAATTCAATGCTCACCATTTCACGATTCGCGGTCGAGGGCCTTGAGTCCGGCTGCGTGACCGACGAGCGTCATCCCCGCTTTGACTTTGCCGTGACCAGCGACCGCGCGGGTACCGCCGTGGCCACCGCCACCGTTACGGTAAACGAGCACCAGGTAGACCTGGGTGCCGCGCAGGCTGCTCGCTACGACGGCCCGGCGCTGGCACCGCGCACCGTTTATGCCGCCCACCTTGTTGTGACCGACGACGCCGGCGAGACGGCCCAGGCCGACCTCACCTTCGAGACCGGTCTTCTCGGCGCCTCTTTTGACGCCAAGTGGATCAGCGACCCGTCGTTTAGCTTTACCGAGAAGAGCACCTCGCCCGTGCCCATGGTCTTTCGCAAGCAGATCGATCTGGCGGGCCCCGTGGCAAGTGCCCGCATCTACGCCACCGCGATGGGCATCTTTGAGCTGGACCTCAACGGCAAGAAGGTGGGAGACGAGCTGTTTGCCCCCGGCTTCACCTCGTACAAGACCCACCTGCAGTACGCCACCTACGACGTCACCGATCAACTTGCCGAGAAAAACGAGCTGGTAGCCACCGTTGCCGGCGGCTGGGCCGTGGGCGCCTTTGTCTACACCCGCGTGAACCGCGTGACGGCCGACCGCCAGGCCCTGCTGCTGCAGCTGTGCGTCACCTACCAGGACGGCTCGACCCAGGTCTTTGGCACCGACGAGACCTGGGAGGTCTGCGAGGACGGCCCCGTGCGCTTTGCCGAGTTCTACGACGGCGAGGTCTATGACGCCCGCGTGGACCTTAACGACGGCGCGTGGCACGCGGCGGCGCAGGAGACCCTGCGCGTTTCTCCGCAGCTCTCGGCCGCCTGTGGCAACCCCGTGCGCCTGCACGCGCCCATGGAGCCCGTGGCCACCTCGCGCGTGGGCGACGAGCTGATCTTTGACTTTGGCCAAAACTTCGCCGGTATCGTGGAGTTCGACGTTGCGGGGGCCACGCAGGGCCAGGTAGTTCGCGTGCGCCACGCCGAGATCCTCAAGCCCAATGGCACCCTTAACACCGATTTTCTCCGCAGCGCCAAGGCCGAGCTGGTCTACACCTGCACAGACGGCGACCAGACCTACCGCCCCCGCTTCACCTACATGGGCTTCCGCTATGTGAGCGTCACCGGCGTGGACGAGGCGGCCTTGAAGGTGCGCGCGTACCCGGTCTTCTCGGACGTGCGCGAGACTGGCGCGTTTGAGTGCTCAAACGAGCAGATCAACCGCTTGCAGCAAAACATCCAGTGGTCTTCTCGCTCTAACTTTGTCGAGATCCCCACCGACTGCCCGCAGCGAGACGAGCGCATGGGCTGGACGGGCGACATCGCCGTCTTTGCGCCCACGGCCTGCTACAACTTTGACATGGGCCGCTTCCTGCGCAAATGGCTGCGCGACGTGCGCGCCGAGCAGCTGCGCGGCGGCGGCATTCCCAACACGGTGCCCGCAGGCGGCTTTGGCTTCCCGGCCACGATGCCCTCGATGGCCATCGACTTTTGGGGCGACGCGTGCGTGCTGGTGCCGTGGGCCCTTTACCGCGCCGAGGGCGACGTCGAGGTCCTGCGCGAGAACTACGACATGATGCGCCGCTACGTCGATGCCTGCCGTTTTTGGGCCGGCTTTGGCCTGGGCAAGTACCGCTACATCTGGCACACGCCCGCAACGCTGCACTTTGGCGACTGGGTGGCCCCCGATGTGCCCAAGATGAGCCAGTGGCAGGCCCGCAGCAAGTGGACCGCCACGGCTAGCCTGCAGCACACAAGCTCGCTGGTGTCCCAGATCGCCCACATTCTGGGCAAGGAGGACGACGCTAAGCGCTACGGCACCCTGGCGTCGCGCGTCTCGGCCGCCTACGAGGACGTCTTTACCGATGGCGCAGGCAAGCTCAAGAACGAGTTCCAGACCGCCTACGTGCTGCCCATTCACTTTGGCATGCTGCGCGAGAAGAACCAGGCGGCCGCCGTGGACAACCTGGTCAAGCTGGTGGAGAAGGGCGATTACTGCATTGGCACCGGCTTCCCCGGCACGCCTTACATCCTGTTTGCCCTGGCAGACAACGGCCGCGCCGACGTGGCGTACAAGATGCTGCTCAACACCAAGTGCCCCTCGTGGCTCTACGAGGTGGCGCAGGGCGCGACCACCATTTGGGAGCGCTGGGACGGCCTGGACGAGAACGGCCAGTGCCCCATCGGCGACGACGGCACCGACATGATGATTTCCTACAACCACTACGCCAGCGGCGCGATCGGCGACTTCCTGTACACGCGCGTGGCGGGCATCGAGGCTGTTGAGCCGGGGTATCGCCGCGTGCGCGTGGCGCCTGTGGTGGGCGGCGGCCTGACCTGGGCCGCGGGCAGCATCGAGACGGTCCTGGGCCGCGTGGCGTCTTCTTGGAACGTCGAGGGCGGCCAGTTTGAGATCGAGGTCGAGGTGCCCGTGGGCGCCACCTGCGAGCTGGTGCTGCCCGACGGCACCACGCAGGAGCTGGCGAGCGGAACGCACCGCGCGACCTGCGCTTTGTTGGACAAGGAGGCGTAAGGCATGAAGGCGATTCCCTTTAACGACGGCTGGCGGTACCGGCACCTGGACGGGGCCGGCGCGGCGGGCGACGGGGCCGTGGCGGGCGCGGCGGCTGCCGAGCCCTGGCAGGCCGTCGAGCTGCCGCACGACGCCATGATTTGCGAGCCGCGCGACGAGCGCGCCCCCAGCGCCCACAACAGCGGCTGGTTCGTTGGCCGCGACTACGAATACGTGCGCGACTACACCCTGCCGGCCCATTTTGCCGGTCAGTCGGCGATTCTTGAGTTCGAGGGCGTCTACCACCTGGCCGAGGTCTACGTCGACGGCCAGCTGGTGGCCGAGCGCCCCTACGGCTACACCAACTTCTACGTGGACCTCTCCGACCTTCTCGTCCCCGGGCAAGCGTCCCAGATCCGCGTGGTGGCCAGAAACTCCGATCAGCCCAACGGCCGCTGGTACTCGGGTGCGGGCATCTACCGCCCCGTGACCCTGTGGGTGGGCCCGCGCACCCACATCGAGCGCGACGGCGTGTGCGTGCGCACGCTGGGCATCGACCCGGTCCGCGTGGCTGTGGACGTCGAGGCCACCGGCGCGGGCACGGCCGAGGTCCAGGTCGTCTCGCTTGATGGCGAGAAGACCCTGGCCACTGGCACCGCCACGGTGGATGCGGACGGCCGCGGCACCGTGGAGCTTGACCTTCCCGGTGCTCGACCCTGGTCTCCCGACGACCCGCAGCTCTACCGCTGCCTCGTGACCTTAACGGCCGCCGACGGTGCCTGCGACCAGGCCTTCGTTGACTTTGGCGTGCGCACGCTGGAGTGGGGCGACGACGGTCTTCTCCTCAACGGCAAGCGCGTGGTCTTGAAGGGCGCCTGCATCCACCACGACAACGGCGTCCTGGGTGCCTGCGCCTGGGCCGACGCCGTGGAGCGCAAGGTCTTCCTCATGCGCCAGCAGGGCTACAACGCCGTGCGAAGCGCGCACAACCCCTGCTCGCGAGCCCTTCTCGACGCCTGCGACCGCCTGGGCGTGCTGGTGATGGACGAGTACATCGACCACTGGTATATCCACAAGACGCAGCACGACTACGTTGATTACTTCGATCAGTGGTGGCGCCAGGACCTGGCCGACATGGTGGCAAAGGACAAGACGCACCCCTGCGTGGTTGCGTACTCCACCGGCAACGAGGTGAGCGAGACGGCCGAGGAGCGCGGCATCAAGCTGGCCGGCCAGATGACCAACCTGCTGCACGACCTTGACCCCACGCGTCCGGTGACCTGCGGCGTCAACATCTTCTTCAACTTCTTGAGCTCGGTGGGCTTTGGCCAGTACTCCGACGAGAAGGCCGCCCGCGAGGCCGCCGAGGCCGCTCAGCGCGAGGCCGGCGACCGCCCCGCCAAGCACCGCGCCGTGGGCAGCGAGTTCTTCAACAACTTGGCCGGTATCCTGGGCGCGGGCTTCATGAAGCGTGGCGCCACGCTGCCCTTCTGCGACTGGGTTACCCGCGACGCCTACGCGGCTATGGACATGGCCGGCTACAACTACGGCGTCGACCGCTACGAGCACGACCTGCGCGCCTACCCGCATCGCCTGATCTTGGGTTCCGAGACGTTTTGCTCGGACACCTGGCGCTTTACCCAGCTTGCCGAGAAGAACCCGCGCCTGGTAGGCGACTTTGTGTGGGCCGGCATGGACTACCTGGGCGAGGCCAGCGTGGGCTCGTGGGAGTACGCCGATTACGCCCCGCGCCAGCTGCAGTTTGGCTGGCTGACGGCAGGATCTGGCCGCGTGGACCTTACCGGCAAGCCGCTGGGCGAGGCGCTGTACACGCGCGTTGCCCTGGGCGGCGAGACGGGCCCCTACGTGGCCGTTTGCCCTGTTAACCACACTGGTGAGAAGCACTCGCCCAGTGCCTGGAAGATGTCCAACGCCACGGATTCCTGGGCGTGGGAGGGCTGCGAGGGCCGCGTGGCCAACGTCGAGGTCTATGCCCGCGCGGCCAGCGTGGCGCTGGTGCTTAACGGCCGCGAGGTCGCCCGCCGCAACATGCGCGGCGACGTGATCGCGCGCATGAGCTGCCAGTGGGAACCGGGCCGCCTGGAGGCCGTGGCCTATGACGCCAACGGGGCCGAGATCGGCCGCCGCGAGCTTGTCTCGGCTGAGGGGCCGGCGCGCCTGGTGGCCGAGCCGGAGTACATTGGCACCCATGATGACCTGGTCTTTATTCGCATACGCTATGCCGACGAGGCCGGCACCACGATGCCGCTTGAGCGCGGCATGCTTACGGCCACAGCCGAGGGATGCCGCCTTCTAGGCTTTGGCTGCGCCGCGCCGTACAACCCCGGCAGCTTTGTGACCGGCACGACCGACACCTACTACGGCGAGGCCCTGGCCGTCGTCAAGCTGGACAAGGCCGCGGACGGCACGGCCCCCGCCCGTCTCGCCGTCACCGACGGCACCCTGACCTGCGAGTTGGAACTGGGCGCCTAAGCCGCCGGGTCCTTCTCGCCAGTTCGTCTCTTCTCAAAGCCACCCGCACCCCCGCGGGTGGCTTTTTTGCAGCCTGGTCGCGTTTGCAGGTCGCCCAAACTACACTGCTGCGACTTTTCTTGGTTTAAATTCGGGTTCCCCGAGTAGCCTGCCCTCGATGCGTCCTCGCCAACTGGGCAAACGTCGCTAACAACGGCTCGGCTACTCGCCGGGTCCAGATTTAAACCAAGAAAAGTCGCGGCAGTGTATTCGCGGGGTCCGCCAGGGCCCCGCAACCCACAAAAATCGCGCCCGGCATCGGGGAAGAGTCGATGCCGAGCGCGGTGAGTGCGCCGTCGGTTATAGGGGGAGAGAAGCCAAGACGACGCGGGAGAGGACTAAA